>JAFGHZ010000096.1 GCA_016929875.1 Dehalococcoidales bacterium | reverse complement strand
CTTATAAACTAATCAGTCGTGAATATGCCAGGCTCGCAGGTGAAAGCGAGCGTAGAATTATCAGGATCGGCGACATCGAGATCGGCGGAGATAAGCTGGTTTTCATCGCTGGTCCTTGCGCCGTGGAAAGTAAAAAACAGCTTTTCAAGATCGCCGAAGGTGTCAAGAAAGCCGGCGCGCAAATGCTGAGAGGCGGCATCTTCAAGCCTCGCTCTTCCGTTCACTCCTTCCAGGGGCTAGGGTCCGCTGGAAAAGAAGGAGCAATCGAAGCGTTGGAATGGTTCCGCGAGGCAGGCGATAAATTCGAATTACCGGTTGTTACTGAAGTCAGAGGAGAATCGCAGGTAGACCTGGTCGCTAAATATGTCGACATCATTCAAATTGGCGCTCGTAATATGTACGACCAGGACTTGCTTGTCAAAGTCGCTCGAACCGGCAAACCCATCCTTTACAAACGTCATTTCGGCGCCGGCATTGAAGAATTCCTGTCCTTCGCCGAATACATGGTAGCCGAAGAAAATAAAGATATTATCCTCTGCGAACGCGGTATCTTGCCATTGGGTAAGGGTAAAAGCTATACTAGGTACACACTCGACCTGGCAGCAGTGCCGGTCCTGAAAAAGGAGTCTTATCTGCCGGTTATTGTCGACCCGAGTCATGCCGCGGGACGTCGCGATTTGATCTTCAATCTGAGCTGTGCCAGCGTCGCCGTCGGTGCCTGCGGTTTAATAGTAGAAGTGCATCATAATCCGGTAGAGGCACTGGTGGACAGCCAGCAACAGATTACACCCGACGAACTGAAGGAGTTGATTACTGTCTGTCAGGGCATACATAAAGCAGTTGGTAAAAAACAAAACGGAGGCTAGTTAATACCTGATGAAAATGGTCAGGGCCAACCTGGGGCGAAACAGTTATGATATCCGCATCGGTCGTGGTATTTTAAACCAGGCTGGTCGGATGTTGAAAGAACTGGGGTTTAATGATAAGGCAATTATCATCACTAACCCCATTGTAAAAAGACTGTACGGGGCCAGCTTGAAACAGAACCTGACAAATGAAGGTTTCAGGGTAACCATGCTTTCGGTGCCCGATGGCGAAGAGCACAAATCTCTGGAACGTGCCGGAAACTTATATCAACAACTGACAGAATTTGGAGCCGAAAGAACGACTCCCGTTCTGGCACTGGGAGGCGGCGTTATCGGCGACCTCGCGGGGTTCGTTGCCGCTACCTATATAAGAGGAATTCCTCTGGTTCAAATACCCACTACCCTGCTGGCACAGGTAGACAGCAGTATCGGCGGGAAAGTCGCCGTCAACCACGGCAAATTAAAGAACAATATCGGCGCCTTTCACCAGCCGAAAATTGTGATTTCGGATATTGCCACCCTGAAAACCTTGCCGCCCGCCGAAATTATCAATGGGCTCAGCGAAGTCATCAAATATTCGGTTATCAAAGACAAAAATTTCTTCGCCTACCTTGAAAAGAATCTTGACCTGATTAAGTCGTTAGACGATAATGTGCTGGAAACAATCATCGCTAAGTCGGCCCGAATTAAAGCCGATGTCGTGGAAAACGATGAAAAGGATACGGGTTTGAGGAACATCCTCAACTTCGGGCATACCGTCGGCCATGCCGTAGAGACGGTTTCCAATTTCGAGATTGCCCATGGACAGGCAGTTGCCATCGGCATGATAGCGGCATCAAAGATTGCCTCAGAGCTTGGCAATATCGATACTGATATCGTCGGCAAACTGAAGAAACTACTCAAAAAAGCCGGATTGAGAACTGCATTACCCCGACTGGAAATAAAACAACTGATGAAAGCGATGCAATCCGACAAAAAAGTCCAGCGAGGCAAGATAAGGTTTGTTCTACCCCGAGCAATAGGTGAAGTCTTTATTCCCGATGACGTGAGCCCTTCTCTGGTAGAAAAAATCCTGGGGGAAATGAAATGAAAAAAGTAAAACTTTGCGCCAGCATCACAAATACCGACATTAAAGCCGTGAAAGAGGTTGAACCACTGGTCGATTTGTTCGAAGTCAGAATCGATATCATCGGTGAAGGCTGGGTAGAAGTTGCCCGCCAGTTGAAAAAACCGTGGATTGCCTGCAATCGTATGGTCGAAGAAGGCGGCAAGTGGGATGGTAACGAAGCAAGAAGAATCGAGCGTCTGTTGCAGGCAACTGAGCTGGGAGCAACGATTGTCGATATCGAATACAATGCCAAAAATGTCGATAATATCATCCGGTTCATCAGAAAAAGGGCCACCTGCCTGCTGTCTTTCCATGATTTTCAAAAAACACCTTCGCTGGATACCTTGAAACAAATTGTCCAGAGTGAATTAAAAGCCGGGGCGGACATTTGTAAGGTAGTGACTACTTCCAAGGATTTCGAGGACAATCTCACCGTCTTGAAACTCATTACCGAGTTTCCGAAGACGAGAATACTCTCTTTTGCAATGGGTGAATACGGACTAATGAGCCGTATTATGGCACCGATGGTCGGGGCCGATTTTACTTACGGGGCTGTACGAAAAGGCAGTGAATCTGCACCGGGGCAGTTACCGATAACGGAAATGCTCAAATTTTACGAGATACTGACAGCATGAAAGACAGGGCGATTTCAGGTAAAACAAAACTCTGCGGGATTATCGGCGACCCCATCGAACATACGATGTCCCCCATAATGCATAACACAGCCTTCAAGACGCTGGGGTTAGACTATGTCTATGTGCCCTTCAAAGTAAAAAACAAAGAGCTGAAGCAAGCCATAGAGGGGGTCAGGACGCTGAATATCAGAGGAATCAACGTGACTATCCCCCACAAAGTAGCAGTATTGCCATTACTGGACAAGATTGATTCCCTGGCGGAGAAAATCGGCGCTGTGAATACCATCGTCAATGATGAAGGCGTCCTGACCGGCTACAATACAGACGCATATGGGTTTCTACAAGCCCTGCTGGAAAAAGACATTAATCCACGGGGGAAGAGGGTGTTGGTACTCGGTGCAGGGGGAGCTGCAAAAGCCATCTGCTTTATTCTGGCGGAACAAGGAGCCAGTCTCGTTATACTTAACCGTAAACTGGAATTGGAATGGGCACAAGACCTTGCACGGCATATCAAACAAAATTACAGCATAAATGTAAGTGCCGATGAATTAAACAAAAAGAACCTGGCTCCGGTTATACCAGACACCGATATTCTGGTGAATGCCACCAGTGTCGGAATGAGTCCGAACAGCGATGAAACGCCAGTAGATACAAAACTGCTTTGTTCAAACCTGGTCGTTTTCGACATTATATATAATCCCCTTCCCACCAGACTTCTACAGGAAGCTAAAGCGGCAGGCGCCAGGACGATCGACGGACTGGAAATGCTGGTCTGGCAGGGCGCGCTTTCTTTCGAGAAATGGATCGGTCGGAAGCCTCCCGTCGACCTGATGCGTCAATCGGTAATGAGGTTATTACAGAAAAATGAAAACTAACATTGCGCTGGTCGGTTTTATGGGCACAGGTAAAACTGCCGTGGGACAGTTGCTAGCGAGAAAACTGAACCGACGGGTGGTCGAGACGGACTCGATTATCGAACAGAAAGCAGGAAAATCTATCGCAGACATTTTTCGAGATAACGGGGAAATTACTTTTCGTGAACTGGAAATCGAGGCGGTTAAAGACGTCGCAAAAGGACGCAGAAAGGTCATTGCCTGCGGAGGTGGTGTCGTTCTGAACACCATCAATATCGACCGATTGAGAAAAAGCAGCGTCATCGTCAATCTCACCGCCTCGCCGGAAGCTATTCTGAAGCGCATTTCCGCGAAACAAGGGACTCGCCCTCTCCTCAATGTCGACAATCCGGCAAAACGTACTAAAGAATTAATGAAATTCAGAAGACCTTTCTATGAAAGCAGTGCGGACATTACCATCGATACCTCGAAACTGGATATTAATGCAATTGCCAATGAAATAATCGACAGGTTGAAATCACATGAAGGCTTCGATTTCGAAAAGTGAAATAGCCGGCAAAGTGACCGCCCCGTCGTCCAAGAGCTACACCATCCGCGGGCTGATGTGCGGGGCGCTTGCGCGAGGTAAGAGCACCTTAGTATCTCCGCTTGCCTCCGACGACACCGTTGCCGCCACTAACGTACTGAAAAAAACTGGCATCGGCATCCGAAAACAGAAAAACAACTGGGTTATCGAGGGCGGACATTTCCATGCGACAAAAGACGACCTTTTTTGCGGCGACTCCGCTGCCACTTTGCGATTTATGACTGCCGTCTGTTCCATCATTCCGGGCACTACCCGTCTTACCGCCGGACCGTCCCTGTCGCGAAGGCCTGTCGAAACTTTGCTGGAGGCCTTGCGACAATTAGGGGTGAATTGTGCTAGTAGTAATGAATTACCACCTGTAACTATAAACGGTGGGAAGCTAAAGGGCGGCACCACGAGTCTGCCCGGCAATATCAGTTCCCAATTCGTTTCGGCACTGCTGCAAATCGCTCCGTTTGCCGAAAACGGTATAGTCATCAACTTGACTTCTCCTCTGGAGTCACGACCATACGTCATGATGACCCTGGACGCAATGCAATGGTTCGGCATCACGACATCTTTCAATGATAATCTGGACAGGTTTGAGATATCACCCCAGAGATACAGGCCGACAAAGTTCCGGGTGGAAGGCGATTGGTCGTCAGCATCCTACCTGCTGGCATTGGGTACATTAGCAGGTGAGGTCGAAGTAAACAATCTCGACACCCAGAGCCTTCAGGGCGACCGGATGATAGTTCGTTTTTTGCAGGAAATGGGTGCATCCGTTATCACCGGTAGAAATTCCGTCATCGTACGCCAGTCAAAACTGAAGGCAATTAAAGCCGACCTGAATGACTGTATCGATCTGCTGCCGACGATGGCGGTGCTGGCATCCGTGGCCGAAGGCACAAGTGAATTCACCGGCATTGAGCGGGCGAGAATTAAAGAATCGGACAGGGTCACAGCTGTCAGAGCGGAATTGGAAAAAATGGGCGTTCACGTTACTGAAGAACCAACCCTGCTGACAATCAAGGGGACAAAACCGAAAGGAGCACGAATCGACAGCTATAACGACCACCGTATTGCGATGGCGTTCGGTTTGCTGGGTTCGGTAGTGGGAGGAATAATTATTGAGCAGGCGGAATGTGTCGCCAAGACATATCCCGATTTCTGGGAAGTATTCAAAAAACTGGGAGGGAATGTGAAGTTAGATGAGTAACAGTCTGGGTAAAATATTCACCGTCACCAGTTTCGGGGAAAGCCACGGCAGATGCGTTGGCGTCATCATTGACGGTTGTCCGGCGGGGCTGCCGGTCAGTGAAAAAGACATTCAAGTCGAATTGGATAAAAGAAAACCGGGTATGGGAGCAGCATCCACCAGAAGGGCCGAGGAAGACAAAGTAGATATCCTCTCCGGTATTTTCAACAAGCACACCACCGGCGCTCCTATCTGTCTTCTCGTCTGGAATCAGGACAGTGACTCTGCTTTTTACGAGAAAGACAGGGCTTTACTTCGTCCGGGACACGCCGATTACACGGCGTTTATGAAATATGGCGGATTTAATGATTTTAGAGGCGGCGGTAGATTTTCGGGTAGAATCACGGCCGGTTATGTAATGGCAGGTGCAATCGCCCGAAAATTACTCGATATCATCGGCGTCGAGATTATCGCCCACACGTTAGAAATCGGCGGTATCGAGGCACAAGTCAAAAGTACGAGTGCCATCAAAAAAGCTGTTGAGCAAAATCCTCTCAGGTGCGCCGACCCCGGAGCTACGGAAAAGATGCTGAAAGCCATCGAAAAGGCGAGAAAAGAAGGAAATAGCCTCGGCGGTATTATCGAAGGTTTTGCCATTAACGTTCCAGCCGGATTGGGGGAACCCGTCTGCGATACGATGGAAGGAGAGATGGCAAAAGCACTATTTGCTATCCCCGCTGTAAAAGGGGTCGAATTCGGTGCCGGCTTTGCTGTAGCCGGGAAGAAAGGCTCAGAAAACAACGACCTGTTCGCTATTAAGCACGGTAAAATCTCAACCGCTACAAATAATGCCGGAGGCATTCTGGGAGGCATCAGTAACGGCATGCCCATCACTGTCCGCGTCGCCGTAAAACCGACCCCATCTATCAGTCGGGAACAATCGACTATTAATATCGACACTATGAAAAACGCCAAGTTGGAAATTAAAGGCAGGCATGATGTTTGCATCGTTCCCAGAGCGGTACCGGTCGTGTCTGCAATGATGGCAATTACTCTGTGCGACTTCATACTGAGAGCAAGGCTTATCCCGGAGGTAGTCAAATGAGTCTGGAAGAACTTAGAAACAAAATCGATGCAACTGACGAGCAAATTGTAAAACTCATTGCCGAAAGGATAAAACAGGCACAAAAAATCGGCAGAGAAAAGCAAAAACAGGGGAAACCGATTGATGACCCGGGTCGTGAGACGAAAGTGCTTGACCATATAAGAGAAATTGCCCGCACTGTAAAACTGTCGGAGAAAGACATTGAAAACATTTATCAGCAGATTATCAAATCTTCCAAAAACGTACAGGGCACAGTGGTAGCATTCCAGGGTGAAATCGGAGCATACAGCGAAGAGGCGGCTTTTCAATACTTCGGCAACTCCGTCAACGCCAAACCATACGAGAATTTCGATGACGTTTTCAAAATTGTCGAAAAAGGCGGGATATCTTATGGCATCGTACCGATCGAAAACTCACTGGAAGGTAGCATCAGCCGTGTTTACGATTTACTGTTGAAATCGAGCCTCAAGGTCTGCGGAGAACTGGAGCTGCGAATCGCCCATTGTTTGATTGCTAATCGGGAAGCGAGCCTGGATACTATCAAAAAAATATACTCTCACCCTCAGGCGCTAGGACAATGTCAGACATTCCTCAAACATCTGAATTACGAACTGATTCCGACCTATGACACTGCCGGTAGTGTTAAATTCATTAAAGAAAAGGGCATTGTCGACGGTGCGGCCGTTGCCTCCGCCCGGGCAGCGGAAATCTACGGGATGAAGGTCCTCGCCCGTGAAATCGAAGATAACCCGA
Source organism: Dehalococcoidales bacterium (assembly GCA_016929875.1). Taxonomy (GTDB): domain Bacteria; phylum Chloroflexota; class Dehalococcoidia; order Dehalococcoidales; family Fen-1064; genus Fen-1064. The sequence continues at coordinate 2,027 of JAFGHZ010000096.1, read as the reverse complement.
ATAATTTCACCCGCTTCTTCATCCTCGCTGAGAATGATTCACCGCCGACGGGCAAAGATAAGACCTCGATTGTTTTCTCCGTGAAACACAAACCGGGAGCACTTTATGGAGCACTCGAAGAGTTTTCCGACAGTAAAATAAATCTGACCAAAATCGAATCACGCCCTACCCGTCAGAAAGCATGGGAATACAATTTCTATCTCGATTTCGAAGGACATCATCAGGACAAGCTTGTAAAAGAGACACTGGACAGGTTGGAAAAGCATACGCTGTTTCTGAAAGTCCTCGGCTCCTATCCTAAAGCAACGTAATCGAAATTTACGAGGTGAGCGGATGAAGATAGCCATAATCGGTGGTTCAGGTAATATGGGACGCTGGTTTGCACGCTACCTGCTGCAAGAAGGGATGCAGGTGGTCATTACCGGCCGCAATCAGGACAAATTACTGTCCGCGGGGAAAGAACTGGGGGTACCGACCGCCACAAATATCGATGCCGTTAAACAATCGGAGGTAATCATCATATCAGTACCGCTTGATACCTTCGAGCTGGCAGTTAAAGAGATTGCCCCTTACACTAACAAACGACAGATTATTATCGATGTAACATCGATAAAATCCCGCCCTGTCGAAGTAATGCACCGTTACATCACAAAAGGAACGGTACTGGGGACACACCCTGTCTTCGGCCCCGGGGCTAAAAACATAGCAAAACAGAACTTCATACTTACGCCCGTTAACGAAGACGAATCCGCTTTAGCCAATAAGATTCGGCAGCATCTTAACGACAGGGCCGCCAACGTCTCTATTATGACTCCGCAAGCACATGATGAGATGATGACGGTAGTGCTGGGCCTGGCGCATTTTATTGCTATCGTCTCTGCCGATACTCTACTCAGTTTCAACAAATTTCAGGAGATGAAAAAAATCGGGGGCACCACCTTCAAAGTGCTGTACACCCTGATAGAAAGCGTCATTTCGGAAGACCCGCAGCTTTATGCTTCCCTGCAGATGAATTTCCCCGATATGAGTAATGTTGAAACACTTTTTGAAACTAATACAAAACTCTGGGCCGATATGGTAAGGGGAAAAGACAAGCAGGGTTTTGCCAGAAGAATGAATACACTGAGGGAAAGATTAGAAAAGACCGACCCTGATTTTCGCAGTGCTTATGAGAATATGTATAAGATAACTGAAAAGTTGTGAATAAATACTCGCTGGTAGCAATGTCAAGGAGTGCCGCGGGGCTATGGCGGCCCCACGGCGGGGAAAACCAAAAAATTAGACCATATATCTGACGTTCAAATAATTTCGTAGCGTCGCTTCGACAGGTGTAACAAATCCACTCCCGAAAAACAAACCGAATGTCTTGCCCAATACCTGTGATATTTTTACTAAATTGTTCATCCCTTTCCTCCTACCGTCTCTCCGGTTAAATTCTCTTGTCTCAGGTGCTTTTTCAGCTGTCTGAGGAAGTACGCCTTTGTCTTCAATTACAACTCTACACCTGTCAGGTAACAATGGTATTAAGACATAGAGACAGAGGTAAAGAAAAAATTAAGCGCAGGTTATAAACAGGTTACAATAGCAAAAGCACCCCGGGTTCAGATATGAAGGAAAACAGGTACAGACAAAAGCCTAGTCGGGTTTAGCCAGAAAATAACCGACACCGGTCTTGGTAAGAATGATTCTAGGTTTTCCAGGATTCTGTTCTATCTTCTCGCGCAGGCGTCGGATGTGTACTTTCAAACTATCGGTAGCACCCGGATAATCATCGCCCCAGACTGCCTCTGCCAGATTGGAATGGGTCACGACACGCCCGGCATTTTTCATCAGGTGACCGAGAATATGGTTCTCCGTTACTGTCAGGGAGATTTCTTTGTCACCCATATACAGCTGGCCGGTATCCGTATTGAGTTGCAAAGGACCAAAGGTAAGAGTCCCCTCCTCCAGAGGCGTATGACGGCGAATCATGGAACGAACACGAGCAAGAAGTTCTAATTGACGGAAAGGCTTGGTAATATAATCGT
>JAFGHZ010000095.1 GCA_016929875.1 Dehalococcoidales bacterium | reverse complement strand
GTCGGGCATAACATCACCGGCGTCGGTTTCGGAGTGATGGCAGCTTTGATTCTAGTAGTAGGTATTATTACGACTAATGTGGTGGGGAAGAGATTCATCCACTGGAGTGAGTCTTTGCTGGCAAGAGTGCCTATTACCCGTGTGCTTTATGTGGCTATCAGACAGATTGTTCAGAGTTTTACTGAACCCAACAAAACCGGATTTATGCAGGTGGTACTGGTGGAATTCCCCGCCAAGGGAATGAAGACCATAGCCTTTATCACTAATGAAGAAACTGACAAGAACGGGGAAAAGTTCTTCAATGTCTTCATTCCAACTGCCTTCAATCCTACCGGTGGATTTTTAGAGATTGTCCGGGAAGAGGATATCATTCGCACTAATCTCTCAGTGGAAGAAGCGCTGAAGATGGCAGTATCTGCAGGACGGATGTCGCCGCAGGGATTGGGAGATAGTCTGATGAGGGCAGATTCTCAGGATAAATCAAACGAGCAAAAAGCTAAATAATAAAAAGGAACACGATTTGTCGAGGCAGTACCAATCAGATGCTTTTTGATACTCAGGTTTATTTTCTTTTGCGTTTCACAAAGCTGAAAACAACTTTCTTGCCGTTGACTTTATCTTTCTTATTGACGTTATCGATGAAACTTTTGAGTTCGCCTTCTTCTTTCTTGGTGCTCATTATGATTTCCTCTTGTAATCTCTAGTCCAGAATACATTTTATCACACGCTCGGTGATATAACCAGTGGCATTTCCCGGTGGTTTCGAGTAAAAATGACGCCGTTGAGAAATACCACGTTGCGGATGTTGACACACTACTATTAGCTGTGGTACTATAACTATTTGTGCTCACTTGTTGGCCAATACAATAGCACAATATCCAGCTAGGTTCAATCGCGACGGGTTACGTTGAAGGATGAGCTGAGGCTCATCTTTTCAGTTATAGAAGGTAACGGGAGGATATACTTGCCAACGATTAATCAGTTAGTCCGCAAGGGCCGCAAACCGGGAGTGGACAAGACCAAAGCTCCTGCTTTGCATTATAACTATAATGTTTCGAAGAACAGAACGAGCTGGGGGGACGGTTCTCCCCAGAAGCGTGGGGTTTGCGTCCAGGTGAAAACGATGACCCCGAAGAAGCCGAACTCGGCATTGAGGAAGATTGCCAGAGTGCGCCTTTCAAATCAAATGGAAGTCACTGCCTATATTCCGGGCGAAGGGCATGAACTTCAGGAGCACTCGGTCGTACTGGTTCGCGGCGGCAGAGTAAAAGACCTGCCGGGTGTCCGCTACCATATTGTCCGCGGGGCGTTGGACGCTACCGGTGTGGCAAAGCGGCGCAGAGGCCGCAGTAAGTACGGCGCCAAACGGCCCAAGCCCGGTGCCGGGACAGAGGCGACTGCTTAGGAGGAACGATGTCACGACGTACCCGTGTTATTAGAAGAGCCGAGGTTATGCCTGATGCTAAGTATCAGAGCTTGACCGTTTCGAAGTTGATAAACAAGATTATGGACCGCGGTAAAAAGAGTACTGCCGAGACTATCGTCTACAGTGCTCTGGATATTATGGGTAAACAGGGCGCAAAAGACCCTGTTACTGATATGGAATTAGCGATAAGGAACATTACCCCTCAGGTAAAAGTGAAATCACGTCGCGTGGGGGGTGCTACTTACCAGGTACCAGTCGAAGTACCGCCGCAGGTAGGTATGTCTTTGGCGTTGCGCTGGTTAATCGACGCTGCCAAAGCCAGAAACGGGAAGTCGATGGCAGAAAAGCTGTCCGCCGAACTCAGCGATGCGGCAAAAGGGCAGGGGTCGGCGGCCAAGAAGCGTGAAGATACGCACAAGATGGCTGAGGCGAATCGGGCTTTCGCACACTACCGGTGGTAAGAAGGGGAGGACATCATTAATCCGTCTGTTGTCATAAAGGATAAAACTATGTCCAGAACTTTTCCTCTGGAAAAAGTCAGGAACATTGCTATCATCGCTCACATCGATGCCGGTAAGACTACGCTTACTGAGCGTATCCTTTATTATACTGGCGCTACTTACAAGATAGGCGGAGTGGATGAAGGGACTACCGTGACCGACTGGATGGCAGAAGAGAGAAAACGCGGTATCACCATCACGTCGGCGGCAATTACCTGTCATTGGCGCGATTACCGTATTAATATTATAGATACGCCAGGGCATGTGGACTTCACTGCCGAGGTAGAGAGGTGTCTCAGAGTGCTGGATGGCGGTGTGGTATTATTCGATGCCGTCCAGGGTGTCGAGGCCCAGTCCGAGACGGTCTGGAGGCAGGCGGACCGGTATAATGTCCCCAGAGTTTGCTTTGTGAACAAGATGGAACGTGTCGGTGCCAGTTTCGAACGCACGGTGGGGATGATTGAGAGCCGCTTACATGCCAAACCTCTGTCCATTCAGATCCCTATCGGTGCCGAAGATACTTTCCAGGGTGTAATCGATTTAATTGAAAAGAAAGCATACAGTCTGGATGGAGATAGGGAACAGGCTATAACGGAAATATCTATCCCGGAAACGTATCTGGCGAAGGTTAATGAAGCACGGCACAATATGATAGAAAAGCTTGCCGAGGCTGACGACCATGTTCTCACGAGTTATCTCGACGGTATAGAACTGAGTAATGAAGACATTAGAAGCGCTATCCGCAGGACGACCATTGCGGCTAAACTGGTGCCGGTCCTCTGCGGGAGCGCCCTGACAAACCGGGGGGTACGCCTCCTGCTCGATGCCGTGGGACGTTATTTGCCTTCACCTTCCGATATGCCGCCGACACGTGCGGTGGATTACAAGAATAATAATGAAGTTATCCGTCAAGTCAGCGATGAAGAGCCTTTCACGGCTCTGGCTTTCAAGGTAGTGACCGACCCGTTCGTGGGTAGGTTAGTTTATTTCAGGGTTTATTCCGGAGAAATCAAGTCGGGCGACCAGGTTTTCAATACTGCTCGTGGTAAACCGGAACGCATCGGCAGATTGTTCCTGATGCATGCGAATCGGCGTGACGAAATAGAAACTGCGGACACCGGCTCGATCGTAGCGACATTGGGACTCAAGAATACCTTTACCGGAGATACTTTGAGCAGTATGGCCCAGCCGGTACTGCTGGAGTCCATAAAATTCCCCGAGCCCGTCATTTCAATTGCCATTGAGCCGAAATCCCGTGCCGACCAGGACAAGATGGGTGAAGCGCTGAGGAAGTTATCAGAGGAAGACCCTACTTTTAAAGTAACCTACAACGAAGAAACCGGGCAAATTGTTATTGCCGGTATGGGCGAGTTGCATCTCGAAATCATCAGTCATCGTCTGTTTAGCGAATTCGGAGTTAGTGCCAATGTTGGTACGCCTCGTGTAGCTTATAAGGAGACCGTTACTCTTTCCGTAGAGGCGGAAGGCAGATTTGTCAGGCAGAGCGGTGGACGCGGCCAGTACGGCGATGTCTGGTTGTCGGTGGAACCGACGGGGCGCGGCGGCGGATTTGAATTTGTCGACCGCATCAAGGGCGGTACGATTCCGCGAAATTACGTTCCGGCAATCGAAGCCGGGGTCAAAGAAGCCCTGGAAGCAGGAGTAGTTGCCGGTTATCCGATTGTCGATATCAGGGTAACTGTCTTTGACGGCAGTTATCATGAGGTAGATTCCTCAGAAATGGCTTTCAAGATGGCCGGTTCTATGGCCCTAAAAAACGGCGTTCAAAAAGCGAAGCCGGTTATTCTCGAGCCTATTATGAAAATGGAAGTTATTACCCCCAAGGAATTTCTAGGTGATATAATTGGTGATGTTTCGTCAAGACGTGGGCATATTGAGTCTATCGATACCCACGGCGACATATGTATTATTCAATCTCTCATCCCGTTATCTGAAACTTTCGGTTATGCTACGAGTTTGAGGTCGCAAACTCAAGGCAGAGCAAATCATACGCTGGAATTCAACAGTTATCAGGAAATACCCGCGTCGTTAGCGAAAGAGGTAGCAGAGAGAACAGGAATGGCAAAATATGCCTAAACAAAAGATTCG
>JAFGHZ010000094.1 GCA_016929875.1 Dehalococcoidales bacterium | reverse complement strand
GAACTTCTGAGAGCGCAATTCTTCCAGGGCTTCGTTGCCGTTGCCGGCGCATACAACTTCGTAGCCATTGCCTTTGAGCAGCTTCTCCAGCAGGTAACAGCTTTCTTTGTTGTCGTCCGCGACCAGAATTTTCATTGCCGCACCTCCCAAATAGTCTTCGGGAAGCTATATGTAAGTTTACATCAAGTAATTAATGTATGTACAGCCTATACTTTGCTTGCATTTTTGTCAAATCGATATAGATAAGGGTGCTGTTTGCGTCCGCTTGAAGCATGGAATGGAAGAGAAGGGATTACGATACATTCACTTCGATAAACTCAGTGCGAGCGTTTGCTGAAGGCTCACTCAGTACGACACTGCGGTGTCGGATTGCCGCGTCGTTCCGATTACATCGGGACTCCTCGCAAAGACAGTAGGGAGGTATGTCCCGATTTACATCGGGATGGCACTGCGGTGCCAGAATGACAAAGCGAGAGGGTGCTATTTGTTTTTATTCAGGAATTTATCCATAATGCGCTTGCGTTCGTCGGTATCGAACAGACGGCAGAGGAGTTGAGTTTCCCAGTTTACGGCGGACTTGTGGTCCATACCGAGGACTTTGATGTACGAATCCTTCGTCCTCTCCAGAGCTTCCCGGGGCTTTTTCACGAACTTCGCGGCGAGCGCCCCGGCTTCTTTCTGCAAATTTTCGACCTTCACTACTTTATCGGCGAGTCCGATGCGGTAGGCTTCCCGGGCGTCGATGATTTCACAGGTCATACCGAGGTATTTGGCACGGCTCAAACCGACCAGTCTCCACAGGCGTTCGATGCCGGGAGACAGGTGCACGTCCACTTCCAGCTGTCCGAACTTCGCGGTTTCGGAAACGATGCGGAAGTCGCAACTGATGGCAAGGTCGAAGCCGCCGGCGAGCGCGTAGCCGCTGACCGCCGCAATCGTCGGAACCCTGAAATTGTAGATTTTTTCGAAGACGAGGTTATAGCCGGAGTTCCAGAAGGTAAAGGTGTCCTCTTTCTTGAGAGACTGCATCTCGGCGATATCCATCCCCGCGCAGAAGACCTTATTCCCGCCGGTGATGATGACGGCGGCAACCGATTTATCAGCCGACGCTTTATCCAGACAGGAATCCAGCTCCTTGAAGACCTGCAGGCTCAAAGGGTTTTTCTTCTCCGGACGTGCCAGGGTGATGGTGGCGATGCCCTCCGATATTTCGAATTTCAGTGTCTGTAAATCCATTTCCCGAACTCCAGAACCAATAGTATCACGATTGTTCAGAAGGGACAAGATTGCGGGGAAATTCCAAGTTCTGCCGATTCACTTCGTTTGCCGACTCACTTTGTTCGTACGGCATTGCGACATACGGCACCCCGTACAAGAGAAACGAGTCGGGGCAAATCCCAAACAAATTCCGAATGCTAATGTTACAAAGCTTAATTTAAGGTTCTTAGCAGTGGTTGAGATTGACTATTGGCATTGACTTTACCATAAGTCTGTGGTCTAATAATGGCAGTCTGTAGAGTGAGAGGCTGTATGAAAAGCATGGTCGTATAATCACCTTGTTTTACGTATAATCTTTAAATTCTGGAGGTAAACGATGTATAAAAACTCTACTAAACCAATTATCCTTGATACTTCTCCTGAAGAATCAATGTATCAAGGGCTTAGCCATCAAAATTTAGATTTTCACCAAGCACTCGCTGAACTTATTGATAATGCCATTAGTGCTCAAAACCATGATTTCTTTTCTATTGAAGTTCATCTTACGAGGGTAAATGAATTTGTTGATATCATGGTTGCTGATAATGGCACTGGCATATCATTAAATGATCTTCAATATAGAGTAATGAGACTCGGAGGAAAGGGAGAAAAGACTGGGCGATTGAACGAGCATGGCTACGGATTGAAAAATAGTCTTTGTCGTTTAACTGAGAATAAATTAGGATGGGAAATATTGACTCGTTCTGCTGAAGCTCCTCAGGATATATGGTTTTCTGTTCCGGGTCCATTTCGAAGTGGTATGGTTGCTATGTTTGACGATGGGAGCAGATGGAATAGAGATATATTAAAATCAAATGGAGAAACTGGTACTCGAGTTTTTGTCAGAACAACGTTTGAATATTTTAGAACTCTATATAAACGGTTAAATCATTTCGACGAAAGGATGATCGAACGTTTACACGAACATCTTGGAGTTATTTATCGAGGCTATTTGTTAGATAGGCGAAATACCCTTTGGATTCGCTGGCGTAGTGATCCTAAGGATGCTTGGAGCGATTTTTCTGTCCAACCTATAGAAATCCCGTACGCCGAAAGCAAAACTAAAGATATTAAAGTTAAATTTGGAAGTAAAGAATCAAATGTCAAGTATGAATGGGGTTATATTGATGAGGAAAAAAGAGACCATCATACTGGATCTCCATACCCACTAAAAATATACTATCAAGCAAACATGCGAACACAGGGAATAGATATCAGATTTAGGGGACGAGTTGTTAATGCCCATGCATTTACTGAAATATGGGATCTTGAAAGAGACAATCATTTCAATTATTTTACTGGTGAATTGATAATAGATTCCGATAATTTTTCGAGTGTGAACAATAAAACTACTCTTGATGAGCAAAATCCTTTTTGGCAAGCACTAAGAGTAAGCCTTAATGATAGTGAATTTGAACCAGATGAATTCAAACATATTAGGAGACAGGACGAAGAAGCAATAAAGGAAATGTTAAGGAAACAGTTGCCAAATATCGTTAATGGTTCTAAAGTTACGCCAGATCTAGTTACATGGGCTGGTATGGGTGTAAAGATTGATCTTTTACATACCATGCCTAACGGTGAAACCCACATATATGAAATAAAGGCAAGAGAACTTTCTCCTCAAGATGTATATCAGCTTGTAATGTATTGGGATGGGCGTGTGAGAGATGGTTTTCTGCCGACTCTTGGACGGCTTGTAGGTGTTTCAGATCCTCCGACTTCAGTGACTCAGATGCTAGAATATTGGAATAGAAGGAAAGATGCAAACGGGAATAATTATAAATTTGACACAAAAACAAGCAGAGAATTATTAGGCGATATTGCCCCATCGAAACACGCTCTATCGAGTAGAATGAAAAGAAAATAACTTTTTCAGTGATTTTGTTGTCGTGGATTGATAGGATAAAGCCCCTAGGTGTTTAAATGAGAGGAGCCCCGATGTGAATCGGGGCTCCGTTTATGATTGTTTAACTTATAGAGAGGGGATTAGTAGCCTTCCATACCGCCCATGCCGCCCATACCGCCGGCAGGCATTTGCGGTGTCTTGTCCTTCTCAGGAATGTCGGCTACCAGCGACTCGGTGATGAGAACCATACTGCCGATGCTGGCGGCGTTCTGCAGAGCAGACCGCACGACCTTGGTCGGGTCGATGATACCCTTCTCGATCATGTTGCCGTACTCGTCCTTGTCGGCGTCATAACCGATGCCCTTCTTGCTCTTCTTGACGGTATCGACGACCACGGAGCCGTCTTTGCTGGCATTGTTGGCAATCCAGCGGATAGGCTCTTCGACGGCTTTGCGGATGATATCGATACCGGTTGCCTCGTCGCCTTCGGCCTGGATTTTGTTCAGGGCGGGCAGGGCGTTCAGCAAGCCGACGCCACCGCCGGGGAGAATACCCTCTTCGACAGCGGCGCGGGTGGCGGAGAGAGCGTCCTCGACGCGATGTTTGCGCTCTTTCAGCTCGACCTCGGTAGCGGCACCGACTTTAATGACGGCGACACCGCCGGACAGCTTTGCCATGCGCTCCTGTAGTTTTTCGCGGTCGAAATCGGAGGTTGTTTCCTCGATTTGAGCCTTGATTTGCTTGATTCTGGCTTTAATATCGGCTTCATCGCCCTTGCCTTCGACGATGGTGGTATTGTCCTTGTCGGAGCTGACGCGGCGAGCCCTGCCGAGGTCTTCGACGGTCGCGGAATCGAGCTTTCTGCCGACTTCCTCGGAGATGACCTTACCGCCGGTCAGGATGGCGATGTCCTCGAGCATTGCCTT
>JAFGHZ010000093.1 GCA_016929875.1 Dehalococcoidales bacterium | reverse complement strand
GGCTGGGTGATGTCCTCCGGAGAAGACATGGCTAAATGGATGATTATCAATCTGAACGACGGAATGCTGGACGGCCAGCAAATCATACCCGCCAGAGTTATAGAGGAAATGGAAAAGCCTGATATAAACCTCATTAAAGACGGAGAAGAAGCGAGTTATAGTATGGGCTGGTTCATTGATAAAGACAAAGATGGTGAAACCGTAATATGGCACGGTGGTGACACACCCAACTTTTTGTCCGAAATGATTATATTGCCCGACCGCCATCTGGGAATCGCTATGCTGGTAAACAGCCAGACCAGCAAAGACGCTCACAGTGTTGCCCTCGGTATTGCCAGTATGTTGATGGGTTCGGAGCTGGAATTACCGGCATCTCCCTGGTGGGCATCCTGGGCGGCAATCGATAGCATCGCATTGAGTGCAGTCATACTGTCTCTGGTTTTTGTTCTATGCCTGATACCTTATCTCTGGTGGCAATGGAGAATTATTCGCCGTTACAAGAGGGGCGAAAAGACGGAATCTCGAATCGGAAGACGGATGAGAATCTGGCTCTTTGTATTACCGGTAACTCACTGGATTTTCCTGCTGATTGTAGCAATAGCGGCATATGTTGTCGCTCAAACGATATTCGGATTCAACCTGTTTTTGACAATAATCAGGTTCGGTGATTTTTCACCGCCCGGTGTAATGATTGCCGCTATTACAATCCTGTCCACTGTCGTACTCTGGGCAATGGCGCTGACGATAACAGGGTTTCTCAGAGTAGCCACTAGAGCCGGGTCACAACACAAACCTACCTCATAATGAGACCGGCAAGACAACATCCAAAATGTTATTAGTTAGCTTTTACACAAAACAAGAGCGCCACGAATAATTTGTGCAAGGTGACTTCTCCCCTCTTGACAACCGGGTTATACAAAGTATAATCTTATCACTAAATAAACATTGTGTATGCCGTTTTTTGATGGGTTTTGGACATACTTCTTAACATATGCATATTCCTCGTTACCTTCTCCCCTCCGATTTCTAGGCTAAAATCTGGTACAAACAGATTAAAGATAGCAAATGAAAAACTAAGGGGGTTATATGAGAAGAAAATCAATCTTACTTTCCCTGCTGGCTATTGTAACCACTGCGTCTCTAATCTTAACCAGCGCCTGTACCTCGACACCAAAGGTGGAACAAATCCTTACCCTTAACCTGGCTGCTGAAAATAATACCATCGACCCTAACCGCGCTTCTTGGGTGAGTGAGCGGTCGGTCATCATCCAGGTCTTCGATGGTCTGCTGGCTTTCGACGAAGACCTGGCTCTGGTACCTATGGTCGCCAAGCAAATCCCCACCGTCGCTAATAACGGCATTTCGGCCGATGGTACAACCTATACCATTGAACTGAGAACAGATGTCACATGGAGCGATGGGCAGAAAGTAACCGCTAATGACTTCGTATTCAGCCTCAAGAGGCTGTTTGACCCTGACCTGGCGTGCGAATATGCATCATTCTACTTCAATATTGTCGGCGGTGAAGCTTATTACAGCGCGGCCGATAAAACCGACGCAGAAAAGGCTGCTCTGAAAGACGCTATCGGGGTCAGAGCTGTCGATAATTATACATTAGAAATCAGACTGACCGACGCTCTCCCGACTTTCCCCCAATTATTAGCTCTCTGGCCGTCTTATCCCATCCGACAGGATATGGTTGATGCTCATGGGGAAGCATGGGCACAACCTGATGTGAATGGAGCTATGCCCTATTACATCACTAACGGGCCCTTCATCCTGACAGAATGGGTTCAGCAGGATCATTATACGTTCATTCGCAACGAGCATTACTGGGGCACCAAACCCAAACTCGACAAGATCATCTTCAAAGAGATTACAGATGCCAATGTAGCACTCGCTGCTTACCAGAACAACGAACTCGACCAATGCGGTGTCCCGGGTGGAACCGAGCAAACAACGATGGACGACCCCGTACTTAGCCCGCAGATAGTGCGTTTTGCTTCGCTTACTACCTATGCTTTCCAGTTCAACGTCACGAAGCCGCCATTCGATAACAAACTATTACGACAGGCTCTTGCCTGTGCTATTGACCGTGACGCTTATATTACCAACGTCAGGCACGGCGTTGGCGCAGTAGCCTTGAGCTGGATACCCCCGGGAATGCCTGGTTTCGATGCCACTTTAGGACAAGAGTGGACGTTCGATGTAGACAAGGCCAAAGAACTACTGGCTCAAGCGGGCTACCCGAATGGTGAGGGATTACCCGAACTAAAATTCCAGATCGCAAACACCGGTGCAAACCCCACCATCGCAGCATTTCTCCAGGAACAATTGAAGGTCAATCTCGACATTGACCTCACAGTTGAACTCATGGAATCAAAGGCATACAGCGCACTATATAATGCCAGGGAATTCACCTGGGGGTTCACCGGATGGGGCGCCGATTATCCTGACCCGGACAACTGGTTACCCCAACTCTACATGACCGGTGCCGGCAATAACAAGACAGGCTACAGCAACCCTGATTTTGATGCCTTAGCAACCCAGGCACTGAAAGAATTGGACAACACCAAGCGACTCAAAATGTGGGCTGATGCGCAGGCATTGGTTGTTGCCGACCAGCCAATGATCTACGTATTCAACAGAGAAACCTTTGTCCTGTCAAAATCCTGGGTTAAAAATCTGGTTACTACCGGTATGGATGGTAACATAGCCGGCGACACGTTCCTGAGAAATGTCTATATCCAGAAATAATCGCTAAACCAAAACGGAAAGTAGAAATGAGTCTTAGAGGAGATGTAAACCGTCTCCTCTAAGACTCAGCAAAATAGATGTTAAGATTTATTGTACGTCGAACCTTATGGCTCTTTCTAGTACTCTTCGTTGTCCTTTTAATCACTTTCGTCCTTATGCATCTGGTTCCTGGTGGTCCATGGGACAGGGAGAAAGCATTAGCCCCGAAAGTCGTCGAAGCGTTGAACAAACGATACGGGCTGGACAAACCGCTATGGGAACAATTCGTTAATTATATCTGGGGCGTTTTACACGGCGACCTTGGTGTCTCATATTCCTACTCGGACCGTACCATTACTAGTATCCTGGCTCATGGTATCCCAAAAACTGCAACATTAGGTATTCTGGCTTTTATTTTTGCGCTGATTGTTGGCGTTCCTTCTGGTGTAGCAGCAGCACTGAAGCAAAACAGTGCTATTGACTATTCCTCGGTATTATTCGCAACTATTTTTGCCAGTGTACCAGGCTTTGTCCTCGGCATCCTGTTAATGATGATTTTTTCCGTGGTTTTACATTGGTTGCCCACGACCGGTTGGGGCACCTTCCAACAACTCTTGATGCCCGTTTTTTGTTTGGCAGCCCTTCCGGCCGCTCAGTTTGCACGCATTACCCGGGCCAGCACCCTTGAGGTAATACGTCAGGATTACGTACGTACTGCCCGTTCCAAGGGGTTGCCTGAAAGCACGATACGTGTCCGGCACATCTTCAGAAACTCGCTAATTCCGGTGATTACAGTGGCAGGTCCGGAGCTGGCAAATTTGATTACCGGCTCTTTTATCATTGAAAACCTTTTTGCCATCCCCGGCGTTGGAAGGCTATTTGTCCAGGGAATTTTTGCCCGTGATTACACCCTGATAATGGGAGGTATACTCTTTTACGCTATCGTGATTGCAATTCTTAATCTGCTGGTCGATATCCTTTATGCCGCAATTGACCCTCGTATCCGCTATGAATGAGGAGAGCAAACTTTGGCGATAGTTTCTAAAGCTCAAACCGTACCGGTAAGACCACACCATAGCTTATGGGGTGACGCCTTTATTCGCCTGCGCCGGAATTACTTCGCTATGGGAGGACTGGCATTTATCCTCATCCTCGCTCTAATGGCAATATTCGCACCGTTAATAACACCTTACACCTTTGCCGAACAGCATCTGGACCAGATTCTTGAAAGTCCGTCCTGGCAGCACCCTATGGGTACCGACCAATTGGGACGAGATACTTTCGCCAGACTTCTCTATGGTGCACGCACATCTCTGATGGTAGGTATATTCACACAGTTCATAGTCTTATGTATCGGTCTGCCAATCGGTGCTATTTCAGGTTATGCCGGCGGCAGGACCGATAACTATATAATGCGCTTTGTAGATGTAATGTATGCTTTCCCGGACATACTGTTAATAATACTGCTTCGCTCCGTCCTCGGAGGCAGTATTTATATGATCTTTCTTGCCATCGGACTGGTGGCATGGGTCAATATAGCCAGACTCGTACGCGGACAGATAATGAGCTTGAAATCGCGAGATTTCGTCAGCGCAGCAAAGACAATGGGTGGTACGGGAAATTACATCACATGGCGGCACCTGTTACCGAATTCCCTGGGGCCGGTCATTGTCTCAGTAACATTCAATATACCCCGGGCAATCTTTACAGAAGCGGCTCTGAGTTATATCGGTATTGGCGTCAAACCGCCGACGCCGAGCTGGGGCGCTATGATACAAGACGGTTTTAATCTGATATTCTCCAAACCATACATGTTACTCTTCCCGGCAATTGCTCTCGCCCTGCTGATGCTCGCATTTACTTTCCTGGGCGACGGTCTGAGAGATGCTCTCGACCCGAGATTAAGGCATTAATAATATGGATAAATTGCTTGAAGTACGCAATCTAAAAACATATTTTCACACCCAGGACGGCGTAGTGAAAGCTGTAGACGGCGTCTCCTATGATGTCAATAAAGGAGAAACGATTGCACTTGTCGGTGAAAGTGGTTGCGGTAAAACAGTCAGCGCTCTCTCGATTTTACGTTTAGTCGCCGAACCGGCAGGGAAAATCGAGGCAGGAGAAATTCTCTTCGACGGGATTGACCTCTTGAAGCTGACTACTGAAGAAATGCGCAAAATGCGCGGCGCAAAGATTTCAATTATATTCCAGGAACCCCTGACTTCTCTCAACCCGGTACTCACCATCGGTAGACAAATATCCGAAGGTCTCGAATTTCATAGAAATATATCTCTCAACGAGGGACTAAAAGAAGCCGTTCGTTTGCTACAACTGGTAGGTATACCGCATCCTGAACGACGCATTTACGACTACCCCCATCAATTCAGCGGAGGGATGCGCCAGAGGGCAATGATTGCTATCGCTATCGCCTGCCAGCCGCAACTTATTATCGCCGATGAACCGACTACCGTAGTCGACGTCACCATTCAGGCACAGTTGCTGGAATTGATCCGCAACATCACCAAAGAATTGAATACGGCTTTGATTCTCATCACTCACAATCTGGGCATCGTCGCTCGTTATGCCCATAGAGTCTTTGTGATGTATGCCGGCAATATTGTCGAGCGAGGCAGCGCTATGGATGTTTACCATTATCCATGCCATCCATATACCGCCGGACTGCTTACATCCGTCCCGCGCCTGGATGAACCGAGAAAAATACGCTTGATACCGATTGACGGACAACCTCCCGACCTGATTGCGCCTCCAATCGGTTGTGCTTTCCAGTCACGCTGTAACTACTCCATACCCAAATGCCAGAATGAAAAACCGCCCTTGCAGGAAGTAGCCCCCAATCACTACGCTGCTTGTTGGGTATCGCAAAAGGACCAGAGACCATGGCAGAAGAAATCATTATAGAAGTAAATAATCTAACTAAATATTTCCCGGTATCACGGGGATTATTCCGCCAGAAGAAAATTGCGGAAGTCAAAGCAGTCGATGGCGTAAGTTTCGCTATCCACAGTGGTGAAACATTGGGATTAGTCGGAGAAAGCGGTTGCGGTAAGACGACTCTCGGTAAATGCATGGTACAACTCTACCGCCCTACCTCGGGAGAAATAATTTTTGAAGGCAAAGACCTTTGCCGGCTTTCGGATAAGGAACTAAGGCCGTTCCGCCAAAAGCTCCAGGTTGTTTTTCAGGACCCCTATGATTCACTGAACCCACGCTTTACCGCAATGGACATTATCGGAGAACCGCTACGCATTCACAACATAGCCAAAGGGAAAGAATATCAGGAGAGAGTCGCAGAGTTACTCAGGTTAGTAGGACTGGCTCCATACATGGCCGAACGATACCCTCATGAGTTTAGTGGCGGTCAGCGGCAAAGACTCGGTGTAGCGAGGGCACTGGCTCTCCAGCCACGTTTCATAATGTGCGATGAGCCATTATCTGCTCTCGATGTCTCGATTCAAGCACAAATCATCAACTTACTGGATGACCTGCAGGAGAAATTCGGGGTTGCCTACCTTTTTATCTCACACGACCTTTCAGTGGTACGGCACATCAGCGACCGCGTAGCAGTAATGTATTTAGGCAAGATCGTAGAGATTGCCAACCGTGATGAGCTCTATAAGAATCCGCTACACCCTTACACTCAGGCGCTTCTCTCGGCAGTACCTATTCCAGACCCTGAAGTCGAAATGAAAAGACAGATTATCGTTCTGAAAGGTGAAGTCCCCAGCCCTATGAATCCACCTTCGGGGTGTGTCTTCCACCCCCGTTGCTATCGCGCTTTTGCCGATTGTTCTCAGACAATACCGCTTTTAGAAGATGTCGGCAACAACCATCACGTTGCCTGCCTTCTTTACAACCAATCACGACCGTAATTTGAGCTAAAAGCTGATAACGATAGTATAAGACAGCTGATTTGTGTCCGAACCGCCGCCGGACAGTTCACTGATACGAGCGATTCTAACTTCCGAGAACCTCGGATCTTCACCGAGTGCCTCGGCATAGCTGACAACATCGGCTTTTGTGGACGCCTCGCCGTCTATCGTAATCCGGTCCGGCTCTATTTCTATCGCCGTAAAGGGTGTTTTAACCGATAGGCTAGAAATCAGCCCCATAATATCGGCATCATTAACGTCCTTACCGAGGACTTGCTGTTGCCGGGTTTCCAATGTCTCTATTTCAGCTAATAATTCCTGAATAGTTGCTTCTGTATTTGCCGCTTCATCCGCCGCCGTACGTATCAGATTCAGTTCTCGTGTCAGTGCATCGACCTCCTCCTGCAAGCGTAACCTCTCGGCATGCGCCTGACTTCTTCCCATAGAAAGCAAAATGAGTAACCCTACGGCAACGATTATCCCCAGCATCGATACTACCTGGCCCATCGGCGTCCGGTGAGTCTCGGCAACTCGTTTGCTCTCCATAAAGTCGATGTCAATATCATAAAAACGGTTTTTATCTCCCCGGTTAGCGACTCGACGGTTCACTCCTTTGAGGGCCAGTCCGATATTACCTGCGTATGCAGGCACTGAGAAATCTGGCGAGACCTTCACCGTCGAACTCATAACTTCCAGGGGATAGTCGGTATTGTTACGGATAAGCTCCACCGTCGCAGGGTCGTTAACCAGGCTTCCTGCAAACAACAAAGGAGTAGCAGGTTGAATCGGGTCGGCGGCATGGGTAATATTATAGAAATCCACCGTCCTCGACAGATCATCGAGCAACCGTTTAACATTGTCCTCGAGTGTGGCAGTCACACCCCTCGGTGCAACCGTATGCAAAATAGACGGCATACCATTAGCCACGAGTACAATGTCGAAGCAGTCAGGCTCGAAGTTTACCACCAGGGTATTAGCACGATTGGCAACCCGTGCTAGCGCCAGGGATTTCAAATCAATCGCCAGCGGTCTCACACCAGCAATTTTCAGGGTCTGCACCAGGGCATCAATCAGGTTGCGTGATACACCGGCCAGAAACACTTCTATTTCTTCTTTATCGCCACCGACTATTTTCCACGAGAGATAGACCTCCTCGAGAGGGATAGGAATTTCTTTCCGCGCGGCCCTTAATATAGATTCCTCAATTAACGAAGATTTCAAGCGGGGTAATTGCAGAAAACGATAAGTAAAGGACAATCCTGTAATTGTAACGGAAACGCCGGTTTTTGTAATTCGCAAAGACTTAAACAGCCCATCGATGGCATTAGCGACTTCCTGAGGCTGCAGGATGTGACCGTCTCTGACCCACCCCTGTGCCAGAGGTGCCGTGCCCCACTTCTCCACCTTGTTGCCGCTGATAGAGACTAATTTTAAACTATTGGCACTTATATCCAGAGTAACAGACATTGCTTACCTCACTCGCTGCTAACCGGCAGTGTATAGATAGCCAGCTCAATTCGACCGGATATGGCCGCCCCATTAACGACCTCATCAATGGCGAGTCTATCGATAGCTACGATACTGAATTCGCTATCGTATAAACGATTTACAAAATCAAGCAAGTCGGCAAAGTCGGCTTCGATAGACAGACTGACTGTAAGGACACGATAGCTTTCTTCTCCGACCGTTCTCATTGTCCACTGGTCAGTGACCAGTGGAATAACTTTTATGTTGAACTCATCCGCTAGCTGGAAAACGTTTTTGATAATCAGGGTAGTATCTACATCGGAAGGCAGTAGATTCTGCTTCGCTGTCGCATTAGCCTGCTGTGCATCGGCAAGTCGCTGTTGCAAATCGGCAGGGGGCCTCGGTATCAAGGCAAGAAGCTTGCTGATGTCATCCATCTGAGTAGCAAGCTCTGCTTCCTGCTGGTGCTCACGGAAATAGCCTACTCCGAAATAGACCAATCCTATCACCAGTAGAATAACCAGCACTACACTGAGCCGTTTTGTATTCAACAACGAAAACACCTCACCTGAGATTTTCGATTCTCCAGTGTATTATAACGAGGTTTACCGTTTATATCCGTAATACCCCGAACACACTGACACTATTTTTTCGTACGCATTTGAAATACCAGCATTAGTATCAGCAAGTTGATAACGGTAATACAGGCTAAAAATACATTGGTGAGAACAGTTGAATCAGAAGTCATTTTTCTACCCTCCATTCCTTTTTCATTTATGCATACCGTCAGTAATTTCTCTGCACCACCCACGAAACCACCGAGGCAATACCTCCCGTGATTTCGACGGAAGCGATGGTGGTAATACCGTTTGCGATAGATTGTACACTAAAAACCGATGTACCGCTACCACCGGTTTGCGCAATACCGACTGTTGTCAGATAGCCGTCGTTTTGAGAACCGCGATAAGCAATAGCATACATACCATCAGTGACATATACCAGCGAAGGTTCATACCCGTCTGCAGCGTCGAACTCCAGGGCATCAACCGGCACATCCGTAATCTGCCCGTCAGTCAGAATCTCATAAGTCGTTATGATGCCGCTGGTGGCGGCATTACGATAAGCAATCGCATATATGTCGCCGGCGATATTAACAATCACGGGCTCATAGCCTTGATTACTATCAATAACTGTAGTATCGACGACCGAATTGCCAATTTGCCCGTTAGTGGCGATAGTTACCGTCGCCAAAAACAAGTCATTACCACTGCCTCGATAGACAATCGCATATACGTCTCCCGATATATAGATGATATCGGGGTCAAG
>JAFGHZ010000092.1 GCA_016929875.1 Dehalococcoidales bacterium | reverse complement strand
ATCACGACCTGGGCGGCAATCGCGGCAACAGACCTGAAAAAGGGCCAAAAGGTCGGCTTGCTGATGAAAGACGGCTTGCTTTATGCCTCGGATGACCCTGGTGCTGATGCCAGGGGTACCGCGACCTGTAATACCGATAAGGGCGAGGATGTCGGGATTTCGGATATCGAGGGTATTGTAAAACTGGATATCGGCAAGATAACCATACTGGAAGTACCGGATATTCAGAGAGGCGGTTCCAGAAAAGCCGATCCGAACAAAATTAAAAAAGGGCTTGAGCAAGCGAAACTCGTCGGCGCGATAGGAACAGAAGCGATTGCGACTCTGAAAAATATCGGCGTAAAGCCGGGCTATCTGTACGGCGTGACGCAAGCTGCAATTGAAGCGGCACACTCGGGTCTGTCCTTCGCCATTGTCTGCACTAGCACCGAATCCCCTGCCCTGCTTCAGAGACTTAATGAAGAAAATTTGCAATATAATCTGATTGACGCGAAAAACAAATGACAGACAGAAAAGAAAACCCTATCGGGAAAGGATACGTCCAGATTTATACCGGCAACGGAAAAGGTAAGACCACCGCCGCACTGGGACTTGCTTTCCGTGCCATGGGATGCGGACTGAAAACTTATATAGGACAATTTATGAAAGGTCAGCATTGCAGTGAACTCGAGGCGGCAAAGACCACGGCCGGATACATCACTATCGAACAATACGGCAAAGATGCTTTCATCCGGATGGGAAAAACGCCGGCGATTGAAGATGTCCGCATGGCACAAGCCGGCCTGGCAAAAGCCAGGAAAGCGATATTATCAGGAAAGCACGACATCATCGTCCTTGATGAAATCATGACCGCCCGTTATTTCCGTCTTGTTACCACCGAAGAAATTCTGAAGATAATTGCCGCGAAACCAGACGGAGTAGAACTTGTCCTGACGGGCCGTTACGCACCGAAAAAACTCATCGCCGCCGCCGACCTGGTGACGGAAATGGCCGAAGTCAAACACTATTTTCAGAAAGGAATTACTTCCCGCAACGGCATCGAAAGCTAAAATAAAATTCGGGGAGACTGATATGTTAAAAGATTTAGTGGTAAAAAATCGTAGCGTCCGCCGCTACGACCAGAGTATAAAAGTCAGCAGGGAAACACTCCTGGAGCTGGTAGATTCAGCCAGGATTTCCAATTCCGCCGGTAACCGACAACCCCTCAAGTTTTTCCTTTCGTACACGCCGGAGAAAAACGCCCGCATTTACAAATACATCGGGCTGGCGGGGCAACCGCCGGAGGGGTCAAGGCCTTCTGCGTACATTATTATCCTGGTCGATTCCTTATTGAGCAGTTACGGCGGTGTTAACAGTATCAATCACAATATCGGTATCGCCGCCGAAGTAATCTTACTGGGGGCCACGGAAAAAGGACTCGGCGGCTGTATGATAGGTATGATTGACCACAAAGGGCTGCAAAGAGAATTACAACTTTCGGACCGTTACGAAATCGGTCTGGTATTAACCATCGGCAAACCGAAAGAGACACATGTTTTTGAAGTTGCCGGTACCGACAGTGCCGAAATTACCGGGTGGTGGGATGAGCAAGGTGTAAGGCATATCCCCAAACGGCGGCTCGAAGATATTATTATGGAATAAAATCCTATTTCGCCGTCATCAACCCCTGAACGCTATTGAGCAGGAGAAGATACTCCATTTCGTAAGTATCCTTATCCATTTTATCGAGAACATCGAGCGTCTTGTCCTTATCTCTGATGATATGGACTATTTCCTCGTCGGTTTTACCTTCTTTGACCGCCGATTGAGCAATCTCATAACACGAATAAATCTTTTTCCTGATATCGTCCAACCGTTTGATTGCATTATCATAACAACCGAAATGAGCATATCCCAGCTTGTCGGGACGAAGCGCCGCCATTTTATCCAGCGATTTCATATATTCGCCGATGCGGAACTGCGGCGGGGTATTCAGCCTCAAAAAACCGTTCAGGCAAACTCCCGCCGAGTCGCCCGCCAGTAAAACCCCTCTTTTTCTATCGAAAACCGACAGGTGATGTGCCGCATGCCCCGGTGTCAGATATATCTCCAGCACCATTCCTTTACCCAGGTCGATTTTCATCCCCTCTTCAGCCGGAATAATACGGCTGTCGGGTACGGGTTCATAACTACCGTAGTTTATCGCCGCCTGCCCGAGGACCTCGACACTCGATTTCCAGAGCGCCGTCGGGTCGACCAGATGGGAACGTCCTCTTTCATGTACGACCACACGGGCATTCTTCATCGCTCCGATCGCCGTGCCGGTCCCACCGGCATGGTCGATATGGATATGACTTAAAATGATGTAGTCGATTTCGTCGGGGCTGACGCCTGCCTGCGACAAAGCCGATAATAAACCAGGGATTGCCACCCTGGGGCCGACGTCAAATAACGCCTTTTTATCTCCGCACAACAAATATGTGCCGATAAAATTCTGGTAGCCGGGAACCGGCGGGGAAGAAGCCAGATACTTGAGGCCGGAGCTGATTTCATAGACCCGGGGGACATAAGGTGTGTTCATCAATACAAATACTCCGTTGAAATAAAGTCGTCCGAATTATTGTTGTTCGATATCGCCGGAATTCAAGAAATCGCCCTCCATTCCCCGCACCAATCCGACTAAAGTCGGGATAACCTCATGGTGGGTCACTTCAAATTGCAAAGGGGTAATCGATATGAATCCGGAAAGAACCGCCCAGATGTCGGTGCCTTCTTCCAGTTGTTTATCACCCGGATTAATAGGTTCGACAAGAGTATAATTTCCTGTAGATTTAGACAATCGCACATAGCCCATGGAAGCGGCACGGGTAGTAACGATGCCCTTAATCTTCCCTTTCGAAACATTCGGGACATTGACATTGAGAATGGCATCGGTTTTCATCTTGCCGTCTTTAATACTGGAAGCCAGTGTTTCGACAAAGCGGGCGGCAACATTAAAATACATTTTTTCGTCAGTACTCTGACAGCAAAGCGAGACGGCAATAGACGGTATCTTGCGGAAATAACCCTGTAGGGTCGCCATCACGGTGCCCGAATACGGAATGTCTCTACCGATGTTGGGACCGAGATTAATACCGGACACGACCAGGTCGATATGCCCCTGAGACAAACGGCGTATGCCAAGGAAAGTACAATCACTCGGGGTGCCGCCAACGGCATAAGCACGGACACCGGGGATCGCTGATTGTCTCTCGATAACACTCGTCCCTTCGTGTAAAGATATGCTGCCACTGACACCGCTCTGCTGTCTATCCGGTGCGACGACCAGCACCTGTCCTACACGAGCCATTGCACCGGCCAAAGCCCACAACCCTTGAGAATCTATGCCATCGTCATTTACAACGAGAATATTCATTTACACCTCTTTAACCATATTAGTTTTTCTCACAAGTGCCTGTCAATTTTCCCGCATCTGCATAATTCTGCTCGGTTTTAGTGAAAAATTATTAAATCCGAAGTGACCGGGTAAAAGCTCAAGAAAAGGAAGAGCGTGTGCCCTGAGCGCAGTCGAAAGGGTTGTGTAATAGAATCTCAGAAATCACAATAAGTTCCAATCGTATGCAAGTCGCACGAATCCACACTCCACACTTGACAAAATCACCCCGATAATCTAATGTTTGATTTAATAATTCTACAATAGAAAACTAAAAACAGAGTATTTAGATGGCTTTCGGCATCATTTTGATGGTCCTTTTCGGATTGCTGGCAATAGGCATATTGATAATGATTATCAGTATGCTTGTTCTAGGCATTCAGAGGATCTCCCGAACGGGTAAAGCTATGGAAAAAACGGCCTCTGCAGAGGCAACCGCCGCAAATTCCCCTGAGGTTCCCCCGCCTTCACCGAATAATTCACCTGAAAATCCCTCTCAAAAATAGCATCCACCCTTGTCTGTTATCCCCTACCCACACACCCCTGCAACTAGCAACGCATAATTTTCTGTCGTATAATTAATTCGTAGCGGTGTCCCCGCGAGGCAGGTGAATTCTTATCTCTATCAAAATTAACTGGATGTTCCGACATCCCGTCGCCCCCTCCGAGTTGACCAAAGAGCAACTGAGAAAAAGCTTACGTAGTAGTGTTCTGGACGGAGCATCCTATTCAGCGATGCTGGGATTTACCCAGAACTACGTCACTCCTTATGCTCTCGCCTTGCAGGCCTCTGTAACCCAGATCGGCTTACTCTCCAGTATCCCGAATGTAATGATGGTCCTGACCCAGCTCTTCGCTCCGTCTCTTTCGGAAAAAGTAGGCAGTCGTAAAACTTTCATAGTGCCATTGCTTTTTTTGCAGGCTTTAACATGGTTGCCTATCCTTCTAATCGCTTACATATTTCCCGCCCAACAGGTATGGTGGTTGGTATTATTCATTTCCCTGGGTACCACATGTGAAGCAATGACCACCGCACCATGGAGCAGCTTGATGGCGGACCTCGTTCCCGGGGAAGTAAGGGGCCGTTACTTTTCTTCGAGAAGTAGAATCGGCAATATGGTGACAATGGTTTTCTCACTTATTGCCGGCGGTATATTGCAAGCCCTCACGAAAAATGCCTTCATCGGTTTCTCTATTATTTTTGCAGGAGCTTTTGTCTCCCGTTGTCTCTCGGCTTATTTCCTGTCGCAGATGTATGAGCCCTCAATTACGATTGCTAAAAACAATCAGCAAAGCATCTTCAAGTTGATCCCAAAATTGATTTCAACCAATGTAGGCAAGTTCATCCTTTTTATCGGGCTGGTAAATGCTACGGCAAATATGGCAGGCCCGTTTTTCTCCGTATATATGTTACGCGATTTAAAATTCAACTATATAACGTATGTCATTATCAGTTCCATTACCACATTGGTAATGCTGTTTTTTATGCCGTACTGGGGTAAACGTATCGACCGCT
>JAFGHZ010000091.1 GCA_016929875.1 Dehalococcoidales bacterium | reverse complement strand
GTTCCGGCAATTAACCTTCGCGGTATTACCTATGACACAGCCAGAGCAGTTTTCAAAGCCGCGATAAAAGACAAAGTCGGCGCTTTCATTTTTGAAATCGCCCGTTCCGAAATAGGCTATACGGCACAAAAGCCCGATGAATATGCCGTTTGCATACTGGCAGCGGCAATACGGGAAGGATATAAAGGGCCGGTCTTTATTCAGGGAGACCATTTCCAGGTCAACAGTAAGAAATATGCTCTTGACCCGGACCAGGAAATTTCTGCTATCAAAGCACTGATACGCGAAGCCGTGTATGCCGGCTTCCTTAACATTGATATCGATGCCTCCACGGTCGTCGAAATCGAAAAACCGAAAATAGAAGACCAGCAGGAAAAAAATTGCCGGATTACGGCCGATATGACCAGGTTCATACGAGAGATTTCACCCGCAGGCGTTACTATATCGGTCGGCGGTGAAATCGGTGAGGTCGGCGGACGCAATAGCACATTAGAAGACCTGCGGGCTTTCATGGACGGTTATAATAAGGCTCTCGGGTCCGGTATCAGAGGACTCTCGAAAATCAGTGTCCAGACCGGTACGACTCACGGCGGAGTAGTCCTGCCCAATGGCTCTATCGCCAAGGTCCAGATTGATTTCAAGGTATTAAAGGAATTGTCGTTAGCGTCACGGGAAGAGTATGGTATGGGCGGCGCTGTTCAACACGGCGCTTCAACGTTACCGGATAGCGCGTTCGGTATGTTCCCGCAAGAGCAGACGGTGGAAGTGCACCTTGCTACCGGCTTCCAGAATATTATTATGGACGGCCCTTACTTCCCCCAGCAACTTAAAGAAAAAATGCACAAGCTTCTTCTGGGAAAATATGCGGCTGAGAAAAAACCGGCCGATACCGAAGAGCAATTCATCTACAAGACTCGCAAGAAAGCCTTCGGCGACCTTAAACAGGAAATGTGGAGCTTGCCCGAATCCAATCTGAAAGGTATGAGGGACGAGCTCGCATCCCGCTTCTCTTTCTTGTTCCATAAATTGAAAGTTACAAACACCGTCGCCCTGGTAAAAAAATATGTGAGTTGTTAACCATCTCCCGGATTTAATATGCACCGCACCTTCCGCACAGGGAGGTGCGGTTTGTTTTTATTGGATATTACCGGGAAAACTATTATGTAAAATTGTTTTGTGCGCTCCCGGCACCTCCCTTCCCGCTGTAAAGTCTATTAATGTAATTTGTCCCGATTGCTGCACAGTGGTACTATTAGAATTGTGATTGAAAAACTCCGGGAAACACTCGCAGAACGCCAGATATTACGTATCTCCGATTCAGGACTTAAACCTTCTTCCGTGTTGGTTCCGGTCTTTATGAAGGAGAAACAATACTATCTCCTTTTTATTCAGAGGACGGACCGGGTCAAAGCCCACAAGGGACAGGTCTCTTTCCCGGGCGGCGCTTATGAAAAAGCGGACGGCACCCTGCTGAACACGGCCCTCCGTGAGGCTTATGAGGAAATCGGGCTGGAACCCACTGATATCGCAATATTAGGCAGGCTCGATGACGCAGTTACCGCGGCGGGATATATTATCTCTCCTTTCATCGGTCTGATTCCCTACCCTTATCAGTTTAAGCTGGATAAATGGGAAACCGAAGAGACCCTAGAAGTTCCACTCACGGTCCTGTTGGATAAGTCCAACGGGAAAGAAGGCTCCGTCACCATAGATGGAAATAAATTCGATACTTATATCTATCGTCACGGCAAAAAAATAATCTGGGGGGCCACCGCTAGAATTTTGAAGCAATTTTTAGGAATTATCGCCGGACTGTAGATATCGGACATATTGAGTACGGCATCGATTGTTGTTATAATAATTTCTACTCTGTTTTTACTGGCAGCTTAATTCCAGCGGTTTTTTATCGGTTCGCTGTCAAACGGTGTTACAATTTCATTGAATATGATGAATAGGATTGAATGATGAAGGAAACAGGCAGACATAAAGAGCACCGGGCAAGAATGGAAATATTCTGGGGCCTCCTGGGAGTAGTGCTCACCATCGGGATAATCTTTCTCGCTATTTACTTCAATGATGAATTGAAAGATGTAGCCAATATCAGCGGGTACGGCCTCGCAGGCATGTTTCTACTCGCTTTTATCACCAGCAGCACTTTCAGCGCTATCCCGATACCTGTACCCTATTGGATTCTTACCATTATATTGCCGAATATCCTGGCTCCAATGTGTGGTATCTGGGCACCGGTATGGGTGGCGCTAGTAACAGCATTTGCGGCTAGTTTGGGTCAGTTTTCGACTTTTCTAGTTGGTTATGGTGGAAGTAGTAGTTTATCCAAGAGAATCAGCCGACGTTTCAGCCCTGAAATTTACGAGAGATCTTCTGCCTGGATAAATAAAGCAGGCTCAAAGGCCGTCTTTCTTATGTCGTTTTTTCCCAATCCTCTGAGTTTGCCGATGACACTCGTTATCGCTCTCCTGAAATATAAACCTTATAAGTTTTTACTCCATTCTTTCCTGGGTCTATTACTCAGGAGTGCTATTCTGGCATTCTCAGGATACTATTTTGCAGACATATTGCTTGATTGGATAGATAAATATCAATCGGGAGACCTGATATCGTCGCCGTTATTCATTGCCGCGATAGTAATCGCCGGTGTAATTTTAGCCATCGGTATCTGGCAACTCGTTGTCTGGATTCTCGAGATCCGTGACAAGAACCTCAAATACCGGAATGCCGTAGCTTACGCAAAGAAAACAGGCAAGCCGCTACTGGTCGTCGGAGGCCCCTGGGGCATCAAATCTTTCCGCAGGATGTTGAACAAACCGGCACACGGCAACGGCGATGTCTGTCTGGATATTGACAGGAGAGCAATCGAGGGACATCCCTGCGCGGTTGTCGCCAGCTGCACCGATATCCCGTTCGACGACAAGACTTTCGGAGCGGTATTCAGCAGTCATGTTCTCGAGCATATGCCTACCACCGATGCAGCAAAACATGCCCTTTTAGAGATGGGCCGCGTCGCGGATGCCTCCTTCATAGCCTATCCGTCGCGACAGTCCATCGCTGCCTGGATTATACGCGACCACCATATCTGGATCTGGCAAAAAAGAGGGAAGACTTATCTCAAACAACGTCACACCGGAGTCAACAAGGAGCAAATCATTGTTGAAACAGCAGGCACAGGTAGTTAAGACTGCAGAGAGCCCTGCCGCTGAGAACGAACAATCTCTTCATACCGGAATCGAACAGCTGGCGGAGAGGATTTTCCCGCGGCAGCGAAAAAAACACAAACAGCTAGTTGCCCAGCTCCGTGAGATGTGCGCTCAGGCGCACGACAAAGATTTTCTGGTAATCCACAGCCCGGGCGGTTGGGGAAATACCCGTTGGGAAGAAATCCAGGATTGGGAGCAAAGCATTGTGACCGGGGTCACAGCTACGCTGGAGAAGCTGGGGTATAGTTGTTTAATAAAGCAGTATTTCCGCAGCGGCGATGCCCTGTGGGGAAGAAAGAATGTTTCCAGAGAGGCACGGTTCTTTTTGACGGGTGTTTCTTACAGAGCGGGAGTGTTTGCAGAAGAATTGAAGTTCATCGTGCAGAATTTACCGAAGCTGAAAGTGATACTGGTCGGCGCCAGTCAGGGAGCGGCATTTAATAATGCCGCTATGATGAAGCTGGAAAATACGGAGCGGATTTATAGTATCGAACTCGGGACCTTTTTTTCCCATATGTCCCGCCGTAAGATTACCGAACACACCCTGGCAATCGACAGCAATGGGTCGATGAGCGACCCGATGTGCCACCGGAACCTGCGGATAGCGACAAAAGCCTATTTAGGGGCGTTTTACCGCTGGTTCAAATTCAGGTCGATTGG
>JAFGHZ010000090.1 GCA_016929875.1 Dehalococcoidales bacterium | reverse complement strand
GCAGCAGGTATTTTTCAATATCGTTATCAACGCCGAGTTTTTCATGACAGAAGCGCACGGGAAAGGCACCCTGACCATTACCACGGAAAAAGCAGGAGATTCCGTTCGAGTTTTTTTCAGCGATGACGGTCCCGGGATTTCTAAAGAGGATATGCGAAACCTTTTCAGCCCTTTCTTTACCACGAAAGGGATAGGACAGGGCACAGGGCTCGGTCTGAGCATCTGTCAGGGGATAATAGCCGAGCATGGCGGTAAAATATGGGCTGAGAGCGAATTGGGCAAAGGTGCTACTTTTGTAATTACCCTGCCCATATACAAAGGGCCGTTGCTGGAGGGGAAATCGACCGCCGGATTTTAACGAAAAAGAAAGGCGCGGACAGGTTATACTGGCATCGGATATATATTTTTAACGGCATCCGGATTTGAAGGGGATGCCGTTTTAGCCTTGACATGGAAGCAGTTCTCGAGGAGGTTGATAAAATGGACACAGAGCGAGAGAGGATACTTGTGGTCGATGACGAGGAATCGATAAGGCTGTTACTCAAGCAGATGCTGGAAGATTGCGGCTATAGCGTGGTCACCGCCGTGGATGGGGAGGACGCGCTGCGCAAACTGTCGCTCGAGGAAGTCAGAATAGTGCTTCTGGACATCACTATGCCGAAGCTCTCCGGGATTGAAGTCCTTAAAAATTTAAGTGAGCGGTTGTCCGATTATTGTGTAATTATGATAACGGCAACTGCCGATATCACGACTGCCGTAGATATACTCAAGCTGGGGGCTTACGATTACATCACCAAGCCCTTCGACCAGGAAGAAGTAAAGCGAAAGGTGCTGGAATCTACTCAGAAATGGCATGGCCTTTTACAGGAGAAACAGCGCTATGTGAAACTCAGCGAAGGCTTCAGGGAACAGACGCAGAGAATGCAGGAGCAGTTTGCCGAGCTGGTCAAAAGTCTGGCGAGAGAGCATAAACTGATGATGCAGTCGGTCGCGAACCAGCCGAAGGCGAGTAAAGAATTACTCGCCAGGCTCCCCAAGGAATTACAGGTGCCAATGTCCACTGTCGAAGAATTTAGAGACGCCCTGATCAGGATTCTCAAAGGGACATCCTTGTAAAGAGTGTTGCGGTGACGGAATTATGAGGTGGAACTGTGAGAAAAACCCGCGTTCTGGTTGTCGATGACGAGCTCAGTATCGTCAGATTTGTTCGCAGCGCTCTGACCGGCCGGGATTATGTGGTGTTCACGGCGAAGGACGGAGCGGCGGCGCTCCAGCTGATCGAAAAGGACTTGCCTGACCTTATCATCCTCGATATAAATATGCCGGTGATGGATGGCTTCGAGGTCTGCCGGCGGTTGCGCGGATGGTCGCAGATCCCGATTATTATGCTCAGCGCGCGTGCCGATGAAGACGACAAGGTGAAATGCCTTAACCTCGGCGCGGACGATTATCTGACGAAACCGTTCGGTACGGAGGAACTGTTTGCCCGTGTCCGGGCAGTCCTGCGCCGCACGGAAGCGGTCCCTGTTCCCTTTGTCCGCCCTGTTCTGCTTAACGGCCGCCTCGAGATTAATTTCGCGGAAAGGCGGGTGGCTGTCGGCGGCGAAGAAGTTAAACTGACGTCCACGGAATTCAATCTTTTGCAGGAACTGGCGCTTAATGTGAATAAAGTCCTGACGCATAAGATATTGCTCCAGAAGGTCTGGGGCCCCGAATACGAGGGCGAAAGAGAGTATTTACACGTTTACATGAGGCATTTGAGGAGCAAACTGGGAGACGGTTCCGGAGGCCCCGATTATATCGTGACGATACCCGGGGTCGGTTATCGCTTCCAGATGTTGTCCGCGGCGGGCGAATAAATAGCGGATGGTATGTCGGTAAAGGTCAAATGATAATCACAATCATCGTAATTTTCGCGGCTTTGTTCTGGCTGCTGGTCGAGACAAAATGGCTCACCGTCAGGCTGCCTGTCTATGCGGTCGAGCCCGTGGTCGAATTTCCCAGCGTGCGAAAAATCATCAGGGCGGTCAAACTCCCCGATGTACGGGCAACCTTCAAAATGCCGAACATTTATGGGATACTGGCGCTGGCCGGGATTATCGGCCCTGTCCTGCTGGTGACGCTGGACCTGATAGGCGGACTGACAACGCCGAATTACAGCCCGCTCCGACAGACAATGAGCGCGCTGGCGCTGACTCCCGGGGGCGGGATGGAAACAATCGGCTTCATGCTGATGGGGCTGATGATAGAGTCCTTTACCGCCGCGCTGTATCTCGGTATCAAACGGCGCCGCGGTTTCGGTGTCGGCACGGCGCTACTGACATTTTTCGGGTTCGGCATGCTGATGATAGGCACATTCAAAACGAAAGAAGTCGGGGCGCCGTCGACATTCAGCAGTATTATACATACCATTGCCTCCGATAGCGTCCTCGGCCTTTTCCCGATAGCGCTGGCTTTGATACTGCCCAGCATCAAAAAAGACCCGCGGTGGTGCAATCTGTTCGTTTATACGATAATCGCAGGCGCAATCGCGATATCGATGGCGATATGCTATCCTTTCCTGCCGAAGGATTTCCGGTTCTGGGGCCTGTTCGAGCGCATTATGGTATTAAACGCGCTGGTATGGCTGGTGACGTTTGCGGGGAGATTGCTGGTTTTGTCGTTCCGTCCTGTAAAATAGAGATTATTTGTGTATAGGGAAAGACACAGATGAAAAGAATCAATATGCCGATTGTGCTGGGAATATTAAATATAGTTTTAGGGGTACTAATATTTTGTTATTTCGTGGTTTTTGTTGCCGCATCGCTTTTCTGTATAATCCTTGTGGATAGTCCATTTCCGATTGGTCTTTTTGATATTTTATACCCGGCTTTTCTTATAATTTCTGCGTTTTTTATTACGCTGGGCGGAGTTTTAACATTAACCAATAAAGACTGGGTATGGGCAGTAGTCGGAATTGCGGCATCAGTAGTTTTGTGGGCAGTTTATATAATAATCGGGTTTGTTGCCTGATTCATTGATACATAGTTGTCTGGTCGGGGTGAGTTACATTACTCCGCTTAAGGTGGAGTAAGTAGTGCATTGCGATGCCGGATTTGCCTGTCCCGTGTTATAACGGGAAACCACCGACCACCCTTTCCCCATATAGAACATGGAAAAGGTAGAGGCCGCTTGCCTCCTTTAAGTACTTGAAATTTACGGTAAAATCTTGTTCAACTCGTTGATTATTTCGTCTTCCGATAGGAAAGCGCCGATTTTCTTGAACTTTATCACGCCATTTTTGTCGATAAAAAAAGTGGTTGGTATTGCTGTAATCGCGTATCTTGAAGATACCTGATTATTAGAGTCAAGAAGTGCCGGCATCGAAAGATTATTATCGGCGAAGTATTTTTTTACAGTAGACAGGCTTTCACCGATGTCTATCTCCAGCAAAACAAGCCCCTGGGACGCATATTCATCGTATATTGCCTGGAGGAAAGGCATCTCATAACGGCATGGAGGACACCATGTAGCCCAGAAGTTAAGGATTACCGGCTTACCTTGTAATCCTTCGAGGGAAATAGCCTGACCTTCCAGGTTATTAAGCTGAAAGTCGGGTGCCCGGTTGCCTACCATGATTCCTTCGGCAGGAACCTGATTCGAACCTTCGTTGACAGTCGAGGGAGTTGTCGAACGACACCCGGTAGTCGATGTCAGCACAATTAAAATCATTGCCAGAAATACACTTATTCTTTGCATATGAATATTTTACTCCTTGGTGGTTTAGATTCTGCCCTGTAACCAGGCTAATTTATCCGCCAGTACGAGTATGCCGACAGCTAGCAACAACAAACCGCTGATAAAATAGACCCAAATGGAATAGCGATTAATGACCTTTAGTACAGGCGTGATGAAACCGAAGGCCGCCCCCAGTATCAAGAAGGGCAATCCTAGACCCAGGGAGTAGATCGCCAGTAAGCCAGCTCCCTGCCATGCAGTCTGCGAGGTCCCGGCGAGCAGGAGGATACCGGCGAGTACCGGGCTGGTACATGGTATCCACGCTATGGGGAAAATCATACCTACCAAGAGAGAACGTAAATAACCGTTAGCAATCGGCAAAGATAGGTTAAGACGTTTTTCATAGTTTAACCAGGGTATTTTCGTCGCTGCCAGCATGACTAATCCAAAGATAATCAGAAGAATACCGGCTACTTTGCGGATTACCGGTAGATGTTCGACCAAAATCGAACCGAGGAATCCGGAACCGGCTCCCCAGAGAGTAAATACCACCGTAAAACCGATGACAAAACTCAGTGAATGAAGGAATATGGAGAGGCGGCTTTTTTTAGCATCGGCATCGAAAATTTCAGGTCCGACCAAGGAAGCTATATAAACGGGTAACAGCGGTAAAATGCAAGGCGATAAAACTGACGCCAGACCGTATCCAAAAGCGAGCAAAGCATTTACCTGCAATGAAAATACCTCGCACTCTACTTTAATAGTTTTATAAAATGGAGAGTAGTATATACGACTGGTCGGGGTGAGTGGATTTGAACCACCGACCACCTGAACCCCATTCAGGTGCGCTACCAGGCTGCGCTACACCCCGTCGTGAT
>JAFGHZ010000089.1 GCA_016929875.1 Dehalococcoidales bacterium | reverse complement strand
TTGCGCAAATAGCGCTCTTGTCAGGAGGAACTTTTGTTAACACCCCAATCATTTCAGTGTGAGGTCGGTGGTAGAACTCTAGTCGTTCAAACCGGGAAATTAGCTACTCAAGCAACCAGTTCTGTGACCGTTACCTATGGAGAAACCGTTGTTTTGGTAACGCTCTGCATCAGCCCCGAAGCCAGGGAAGGCGTGGATTTTCTACCGCTTACCGTCGATTATGAAGAAAGACTGTATGCTGCCGGTAAAATCCCCGGCGGTTTTATTCGTCGGGAAGGCCGCCCCAGCCAGGAAGCAACGCTGGCAGGGAGGCTGACCGACCGTCCCATCCGTCCGCTTTTGCCGAAAACATGGCGTCGGGAAATCCAGGTCATCGCCACTGTACTTTCTGCCGACCAGCAAAACGACCCCGATTTACTGGCGATTATCGGGAGCTCTGCCGTATTGACAATATCGGAGGTCCCGTTCGACGGTCCGGTCGGCGCGATGCGTGTCGGTTATATCAACGAAGAGATGGTATTGAATCCGACACTCGCCCAGCTCGAGGATAGTGAGCTCGACCTGACGGTCGTCAGCACCAGAGACAATATTGCTATGGTGGAGGCTGGTGCTAAAGAGGTCCCGGAAGGCATTGTCCTGGAAGCTATCCGCTTCGGTCATGAAGCCAACCAGGCTATTATCAAACTTCAAGAAGAGATGCGACAGGCTATCGGCAGGCCCAAGGAGCCGGTCCCTGTTCATGAGATTGCCCCGGAGGTCATTGATGCTGTCTCACAGATTACCGACGGCAGACTGGAGCCGTTAATCTTCCAGGATGACAAGATGGGGAGGGAGACGGCTACCGATACTCTCGCGGCGGAGATTACCGATAAACTGGGCGGACAGTATCCCAAAGAAGACCTGCTCGCTGTTTTCGATAAAAAGGTCAGAGATTTAATCAGAAGCAATGTTCTGGAGAAGGGGAGACGTGTCAGCGGGCGCGGTACGGATGAATTGAGAGCTATTACCTGCGAGGTTGGCATTCTTCCCCGTACTCACGGCTCCGGTTTGTTCAATCGCGGCCGCACACAGGTGCTGACCATTGCCACCCTCGGTTCGCTGAGGCAGGAACAGATGCTTGACGGTCTCGGCATCGAAGAATCCAAGCGGTTTATGCACCACTATAATTTTCCCCCGTTTTCCACTGGCGAGGTGAAGAGAATCGGCAACCCGGGACGCCGTGAAATCGGACACGGTGCACTGGCGGAGCGGGCATTGACGCCGGTTATCCCCAAGAACGAGGAGTTCCCTTATACTATCAGGCTTGTTTCCGAAGTGCTAGGTTCGAACGGCAGTACTTCGATGGCAAGTGCCTGTGCCAGCACACTGGCTTTGATGGATGCGGGCATCCCCATTAAGAGCCCTGTCGCGGGTATTTCCATCGGACTGGTCACCGGTGATAACAACCGTTTCAGTCTTCTGACAGACATCGAGGGAATCGAAGATAACTACGGCGATATGGATTTCAAGGTGGCGGGTACCAGCGAAGGTATTACGGCTATCCAGCTCGACACGAAGTTAAAAGGTCTCAAGTTCGAGATTTTCGGAGACACTCTGGATAAGGCTAAAAAAGCGCGGTTGCACATCCTGGATATTATGAGCCGGACTATCAGTGCCAGCCGTCCGGAGGTCAGCCGCTACGCCCCTCGTATGTATAAGATTAAGATTGATGCCGACAAAATCGGCGTTGTCATCGGCAGTGGCGGGAAGACCATCCGTGCTATTACCGATGAGACTAAAGCTACTATCGATATCGATGATGACGGGACGGTAATTATCGGGGCTACCGAAGAAGCTGCTGCCCGCCGTGCCATCGAAATTATCGAAGGGTTGACTAAAGAGATTGAGATCGGCACTATTTTTACCGGCAAAGTAACGCGATTGCTCCCATTCGGTGCCTTCGTTGAAATTTTACCCGGCAAAGAGGGTATGATTCACATCAGTGAACTGGCTGACCATCGGGTTGCCAACATCGAAGACGAGGTGAAAGTCGGCGACGAGGTAACCGCTAAGGTCATCCGTAACGAAGACGGGAAAATCGCTTTGTCCCGCAAGGCAATTTTCGAAAAATCCTCTCCCTCGGGAAATAACGGTGGCGGGCAATCATCGCCGCATCACAATCGTCCGGCGAGACATGACCGCGGAGAAGAACCGCCGCCACACCCTCGACCTACTCAGAAAAACGACCGTTAGGAGTAGAGAAGACTTGATATGAAACTAATCACCGTCGTTGTCCATGGAGTAACGGGTAAGATGGGGAGAGAGGTGGTTAGTGCTATCTGCCGGGAACCGGGAATTAAACTCGTCGGTGCTGTGGACGTCGATGTCTCTCGGGATTATCTGGTATTGCCTGATGGCTCCGGTAAAGTGCCTCTTTCCTCCGCTTTAGAGGGTATGCTGACCGCTTTGAAACCCGATGTGATGATTGATTTCTCGGTTGCTAAAGCGGCTTTACCGGCAATTCAAATTGCTCTTAAGAAAAAGGTTTACGTAGTAAGCGGCACTACCGGCCTGACCAACACCGACCTGGCAAAAATTGATAAACTGGCGAAGGCTAATGGTGTCGGCGCGATTGTCGCTTCCAATTTTGCTTTGAGTGCCGTGGTGATGATGCACCTTGCCGGAATTGCTGCCAGATATTTCGATTACGCGGAAATTATCGAACTTCATCATAATACGAAAGCCGATGCTCCTTCGGGTACGGCGATTTCTACTGCCAAAGCGATGGCGCAAGCAAAGGGAAAACCGTTCAACAAACTGCCTGTTGAGAAAGGTAGAACACTGAAGAGCCGCGGTGAGCAGGTAAGGGGAATTCCGATTCACAGTGTTCGGCTTCCCGGCTTGCTGGCACACCAGGAAGTGCTTCTGGGTGCTATGGGGCAGACCTTGAGCATACGCCATGATACTGTCGGCAGGGATTGTTATATGCCGGGGGTTATGCTGTCGGTTAAAGCTATAGTCGGGCTCAAGGGGCTGACTGTCGGGTTAGGACCTATTCTCGGTCTGGAAGGATAGACAGCGATGACGAGGCGTTACAATGTGGCGATTGTAGGTGCCACAGGCCTGGTCGGGCAGGAATTCATTAAAATACTCGGCCAGCGCAATTTCCCCGTGGACTCGGTTTATTTATATGCCTCTGACCGTTCTGTCGGCAGGAAGCTTTTCGTAAACCATCAGGAAATTGCCGTTCAGGAGGTATCGCCGGAATCTTTTCGCGGCCTGGATATTGCCCTGTTTGCGGCAGGTTCCGAGGTGAGCCGTTATTACTCGCCGGTTGCTGTCCAGTCAGGAGCCGTGGTGATTGATAACAGCACCGCTTTCAGAATGGAAAAAGAGGTCCCCCTCGTAGTTCCGGAGGTGAATCCAGAAGATATCAAAACCCATAAGGGGATTATCGCCAATCCGAATTGTTCCGCGATTCAACTGTCCGTAGTTCTGGCCCCCTTGCATAGGGTCAATCCGATCAGGCGTGTTATCGTCGCTACCTATCAATCCGTCTCCGGGTCCGGTTCGGAGGCGATCGAAGAGCTGACTACCCAGTCGAGACAGGTACTGGACGGACAGGCGGCGGTCACCAAGGTCTATTCGCATCAAATTGCTTTCAATCTGCTGCCGGAGATAGATGTTTTTCTGGATACCGGCTATACAAAAGAGGAGCGAAAGATAGCGGAGGAAACCTGCAAAATAATGCATGCTCCTGAAATCTCTATCTCAGCGACCTGTGTTCGTGTGCCTGTTTTCATCGGTTACAGCACGGCAGTGCATGCGGAGTTTACGCATACCATTTCTCCCGAAGAGTCCCGCCAGATACTTTCACATTCTCCCGGCATTAAGGTGCTGGATGACCCTACCGTCAGTCTTTATCCGCAACCGTGGTCGGTTGCCGGTACCGATGAATGTTACGTCGGGCGTATCCGTCAGGAAGCTTCTCATAAGAATAGCTTGGCAATGTGGATAGTTGCTGATAATATTAGAAAGGGAGCAGCACTGAATGCGGTTCAGATCGCCGAGGAAATGATAAAGAGGGGTTGGCTTATCCCTGGAGATTAATAAGAGGTTAGTAAGATGAAAGAACTGGGCAGGATTATTACGGCGATGGTAACGCCCTTCGATAAGAAAGGCGAGGTCGACTACGAGCAGGCAAAAAAATTGGCGCTGGCGTTGTTGTCCTCGGGTAGTGAAGGGCTGGTCATAGCAGGTACTACCGGTGAATCTCCTACGCTGGTACATGAAGAGGAATTACGTCTTTTTACGGAGATAAAGAAAGCGGTGGGGAATAAAGGGTCTATTATTGCCGGCACGGGTAGTAACAGTACCGCCGAGGCGCTGGAATTTACCAGGGATGCCGAGAAAATCGGTGTCGATGCCTGTCTGCTGGTCGTTCCTTATTACAACAAACCGACGCAGGAATGCTTGTATCGGCATTTCAAAACCATTGCCGAAAGTACCAGCCTTCCGTGTATCCTTTACAATGTACCCGCCCGCACGGTAACTAATCTCAGTGCGGAGACGACCATTAAGTTGAGCCGTATTTCCAATATCATCGGCATCAAGGAAGCCAGCGGTAATATGGAGCAAATCACTAAAATTATCGGCGAAGCCAGGGAAGGTTTTCTTGTCTGGAGCGGCAACGACTCCGATACCTTGCCGATGATGGCATTGGGCGCCTGCGGAATCATCAGTGTGGCTTCCCATCTCGTCGGTAAGCAAATCAATAAGATGGTTTACAGCTTTGTTAAGGGCGATACTAAAACAGCGGCGGAGATACATCGGCGACTTTTACCTCTGGTAAACGCTTTATTTGTAGTTGCCAACCCGATCCCCGTGAAATATGCGCTGAACCAGATAGGGTTCGATGTCGGCGCTCCGCGTCCTCCCCTCTATGAGCCGGATGCGAAAACCGCTGCTTTTATCAATAGCGTCCTGCAGAAATTCAAGGTTGATTTACCTTTGAAGTAAGAATAGCAGAGAAACAGAGATAGACGGTGGTTCTGTCGGATCTTCTCCCGATTCCTGTCTGGTTCTGTTTCTCTTTTTAAGATAGCGTATTATCGTTTGTTACCTCGGGTTTTATTATGATGTCGGGTTTTATTATAATAATAAAGTGATGACATATTCAGACAAACTAGAGATGAGGCACATAAATGGATAGAATCAGGCTCTTTTTCGAACCGAAAAGCGTTGTTCTGGTCGGTGCTACTGATAGAAGTGGTTCCGTGGGGCAGGTTACCATGGAAAATTTGCTGGCGGGAAAGGATAAGCGCCAGGTATATCTTGTCAACCCCAAACGGGACCAAATTATGGGTGTCAAATGTTATCCGGACCTTTCGGCGCTTCCGGAAGTCCCGGAGCTTGCTGTCATCGCAACGTCGGCGGAATCCGTTCCCGATATGGTGGAAGAATGCGGTAAGTTGGGTATCAAAGCCATCATCATCATTTCCTCGGGATTCAAAGAGGCGGGTGAAAAAGGTAAGGAGCGGGAGCTCAAAATTATCGAGTTTGCCCGGAAGTACGGCATTCGTATTATAGGGCCTAATTGCCTCGGTACGATTCGTCCCAGTATGGACATGAACGCTACATTTGCCCGTAAGATTACCAAGCCGGGTAAAATTGCCTTCCTTTCGCAAAGCGGGGCTCTCGGTACTTCCGTCCTTGATTGGGCGGTGAGCAGGGATATCGGTTTTAGTGCCTTCGTTTCGTTGGGTTCGATGCTGGATGTCGATTTCGGTGATTTAATCGACTTCTTCGGCGAGGACCCGCAGACCAAAAGCATTATCATTTATCTGGAGTCTCTTGGTAATAATCTTGAGAATGCCAGGAAGTTTTTGAGTGCTGCGAGAGGTTTTGCCCGTACCAAACCGATTATCGTTATTAAACCGGGGAAATTCAAGGAAAGCATCCAGGCAGCAAAATCCCATACCGGTGCCATGGTTGGCGATGACGCCTATTACGATGCCGTATTCGATAGGGCGGGCGTTGTCCGTGTCCAGGAAATCAGCGATCTGTTCAATTGTGCCTCCATTCTGGATACTGCTGTTTTGCCTAAGGGGCAGAATCTGGCTATCGTTACCAATGCCGGCGGACCGGC
>JAFGHZ010000088.1 GCA_016929875.1 Dehalococcoidales bacterium | reverse complement strand
GTATTTACCCTGATGTTATACTGGGCGAGTTCCCACGCCATGACCCTGGTTACCATCACGACGGCCGCTTTACTCACGGAATAAATACCGTTTTGCCATTCGGGTTTAATCCCGTCTATCGAACCGACATTGATGATGACGCCACCGCCATGCTCGCGCATAACTTTTGATGTTTCCTTACTGAGGAAGAACAGCCCCTTCAAATTAAGGTTCATAATCGAATCCCATAGCCGCTCATCGGCATCGATAATCGGAAGCATGGCAGGATTGGTCCCTGCGTTGTTTACCAGGATATCTATCTTACCGAACTCTTTAACGACTGCGGCAACAAGGTTATTTATCTCTTCCATTTTGCCGATGTGTGCAGCTACTGGTAGACATTTCCTTCCCATGCCTCTGATATCTTCAGCGACCTTCTCCAGGTCAGGAAGTTTTCTACTGGCAATCGCTATATCGGCACCAGCTTTAGCAAAGGCTTTTGCAGTAGCTTCGCCGATACCACGGCTAGCACCTGTTATCAGTGCAACTTTGTTATTCAGTGAAAATAATGAGGAATCCATTTATTGCTCCTTGTCTGGGTTTTGATGCAATCCCATTGATAGTTCGGTTTCGTTTATTATACAGCATTACACACTATCGGCACTACGACAGATGTTTTGGGTACTACTTGCATCTGCTTGAAATTTATCATAGTGCTATAGAATCTTACTACACAACCCTTTCGACTGTGCTCAGGACAAGCGACCCACCTCTTTATCCCCGCCCTAGCAGGGCGGGGAATAATTACGAGAGGGAGGGCATTCGCCCTCCCTCTTCTGGAGCTTCTACCTAGCCCCGTCAGATTTAGTAATTACCAAACAAAACAACCGAAAACGAGCAGAACTCTATTTTGGCATTCTCGGTCTTGGCCCGGGAATCCATAAACCATACTATAGATTCCCCTCCTTCGAGGGGAATGACATTTAATCGAGGGGGTAGGGACCCGGTTACGTTATGCTCCTTTCATCGATAAATATTTATGAAATGTTTAGAGGCCCGGCCTTTCGTTTAATCTTTCGTTCATTACCGCGGCATTATCCTTCAGGTACAGGGGCAGGAAATGAAAGGCAGAGCAAAGAAAATACTGGGCATGGCAGTGGCGGTCCTGTTGATGAGTCTTCTCTTCAGTGGTAGTGTCCGGGCATACTTCGGGAGCGGGGAGAATGGTGCCGGGGGCAATTTCAATGGTGGAGAACTCGACCTGAGAGTTGGTAACGGACAGACCACTGGAGCGCTCGATATGGGTAACGTCGCCCCCGGCACCGGCGGTACGCATACTTACCGCCTGGAAAATACCGGCAGACGGGATGGCGTATTGAGCATCGGCGTCCCGTCTGTAACGAATATTGCGGGCACTGTCGGTAAGTTCGCCGACGGTCGTGGAGACCTCGGCAGGAGCACGCAAATAGCGTTCTATCTTGACGTGGATGACAGCGGCGATTGGAGCCAGGGCGATATCGGGTTAAGTGCCGGCGGCGCGGCTTATTACTATCAGCCGTCACTGGATTATAGCAATCTGGATGGCTACGACGGCACCGATTGGGACGGCGTAATTGCGATGACAGCCGGGGGCCGTCTCGACCTTATAGCGGTGTGGAACATCCCTGCTGCGGTAGGTAACGAGATTCAGGGCGATAGCGTCGGCTTCGACATCGTCTTTGTCCTTGAACAGCCGCGCTAAAAATTCGGTGTTTTGACTTCGGGCCTCGTGCCCGTTTTCTGTGTTATACTAACTGGTACTGAAGTTAGCAAGGCGCAGGTTCTTATGTCAGCCAATCTCAGAGACGTTTTCAACCGTATCGCTCCCGGCTGGTACAATTACCGTCACTGGACCATTTTCCGTCGCGAGCTGGAGGCGCTGGCAAAGGATTGGGGCAGGGGTAAGCTCCTCAATCTCGGTTGCGGGCACGGTGCCGATTTTCTGCCGTTCGCTCGAAGTTTCGAGCTATACGGTGTCGATTTTTCCGGTGAGATGCTGAAACTCGCCCGTAAGTATGCCGAAAAGTTCGGTTTCGATGTCGATCTCGCCCTCGCGGATGTCTGCCGGCTGCCTTACGGAGACAGTACCTTCGATTTTGTAATTTCAATCGCCACTTACCATCATCTCGAAAGGCAAAATCACCTGACGGCACTATCAGAGTTGAAGAGAGTGCTGAAGCCCGGCGGCTCGGCGTTCGTTACCGTGTGGAACCGGTGGCAGCCCCGGTTCTGGTTTCGCGGGAAGTCGGTAATGGTCCCCTGGCGGGCCAAAGACGAGATTTTATACCGCTACTACTATTTGTTTTCCTGCAAAGAGATGGTACAGCTGACGCAAAAAGCCGGTTTAAAGGTGGTGAAGGTCTCTCGGGAAAGCAGTTACCGTTTCCCCTTCGGGATTTTTTCGCAGAACATCTGCCTGCTGGTCAAGAGAGACGATGCGAAGTGAATTACAATTTATCGAAATAGTGATATACTTTAATAATATAGTTTGGTAAAATCAGCGATAAGAATCAATGTGCCATGTAATGGCCTGTTAGCTAAATTCTTCTGGCGGGAGGTATTGCCGAGCCATGTTGACCAAGATAAAATGCCCTAAATGCAATACTGATGGTACTTTTTCCTTGTCCGACCCTGTTTACGAAGGACCGTATCGGTGCTGGAAATGCCGTGAACTCTTCAAAATCAGAATGGAACATAACGTCCTGAAGTCCTGTGAGCCGATCGACCCCGCGGAAATGAAAAAATT
>JAFGHZ010000087.1 GCA_016929875.1 Dehalococcoidales bacterium | reverse complement strand
TTCTCATAAATGGTCACTAAATCCGCCAGCGCCTGACACGGGTGTTCATAATCGGACAGCGAGTTGATAACAGGTACGCGGGAATATTTTGCCATTAACTCCAGATTATTCTGAGCGAAAGTACGTACCGCGATTCCATCTACAGCCCGGCTCAGCACCCGACTGACATCCGGGATCGATTCCCTGGTACCCAGCCCGACCTCTGCCGGCGATAGATAGAATGTCTGTCCGCCCAGCTGTCGCATCGCTACCTCAAAACTGACCCTGTGGCGAAGAGAGGGCTTCTCGAAGAGAATCGCCAGTATCTTGTTTCTCAAGAGAGAAAGCCAGCCGCGGGACTTCATTCGAATCGCGTCGGCGATGAGCGATTCAATCTCCGCCGGCGTAAGGTCGGTTATCGAGAGGAAATGCCTTGTTTTTAATCCTGTCTTTACCATATCCTAAAGTATACTCTACGAGATTCCCACAATTCAAGAAAACGAGTAGCTCACTGAAAATCACCTTCTCTATCTCCCTATCCAACAACCGAGTCCTGCTTGACGATCATATTCAGGAATACAGCGCCCCATCTCCTGACCTCTTCCCCAAAGGTGAAGAGGAAAGATATGAAGGGAGGAGATTCAGTGGTGGGTCGTTGTGCACAAACACCGTAAGCTGATAAACAATAACACTTCTAACCTGAGAGTGCCCTAATTGTTGACCTCCTGAGACAGGATAGTAAAAGACCTTTACTTTTGCCACCATAACTGTTTTAATGAATCTGGCAATTATATGCAATAAACAAGGAGAGGGCTATGTCCACCGAGAAATTCACCATCGACGGCAATCAACTGGTAGACAGGGTAAAGCAACTCATTCGCGAAGGCAACATCCGCCGTGTCCGCGTTTTGCATGAAGGGAAAACCGTCCTGGAAATCCCGCTGACCATCGGGGCGCCGGCGGCAGCAATTACCATCATGGCGGTACCGGTACTCGCTGCCCTGGGAGCTTTTGCGGCACTGGTTACAGAATGTACAATCGAAGTAGAAAAGGTAGATGCACCGGACAAATCCAGGCAGGGATAAATGTTTATGGCAGCAATTAGTTCCCATCCGCTAGAAGAGATATTTCACCCACGCTCGATTGCCGTCGTCGGCGCTTCGAAGAACGAGCAGGGCACCGGCTGGGTCGGCAGATTACTCAGCTTCGGCTACAAAGGCAGGATTTATCCCGTCAATCCCAATGCGAAAAAGGTAAACGGCTTAAAAGCTTTCCCCAATATCAAGAATGTCCCTGAAAAAATAGATTATGCCATCCTCAACATCCCGGCGCACCTGACGCCCCAAGCTTTGCTCGACTGCGCCGCCAAAGGCGTCAAGTTCGTACACTGCTTTACCGCCGGGTTCAGCGAAACCGG
The DNA here is from genome assembly GCA_016929875.1 of Dehalococcoidales bacterium. Classification (GTDB taxonomy): domain Bacteria; phylum Chloroflexota; class Dehalococcoidia; order Dehalococcoidales; family Fen-1064; genus Fen-1064. The sequence goes on along the minus strand of JAFGHZ010000087.1, from coordinate 2,973 downwards.
TACCAGTAAGGCAAAACAACTGGAAGCCCGGCTGGCAAAGATAGCCGGAGACAGGGATATCCGGTTACTGGGACCTAACTGCATGGGTATTTACTGCCCCGCTTCCAGAATGACTTTCGATGCAGATTTCCCTAAAAAAACAGGCCCGGTCGCTTTCGTTTCACAATCGGGGACGGAGGCGATGCGGCTGGTCTTTCTAGCCCGTGACACAGATGTTTACTTCAGCAAGGTCATCAGCTACGGAAACGCAATCAATTTAGACGCACCCGATTTTCTGGAGTACCTGGCAGATGACAAGGATACCAAGGTCGTCGCCTGCTATATCGAGGGGAGCCGTCAGCTCGCACGACTCACCGCCGCAGTAAAGAAATGTCTGAGAAAGAAACCCGTAATCGTTCTGAAAGGAGGGCTGACCGGAAACGGAACAGGGGCAGTCGCTTTTCACACCGCCTCTCCGGTGGGCTCGAAGACAAGCTGGGACAACTTCTTCAAGCAAACCGGCGCGATTCCCGCCAACACTATGGGTGAAGTCGCCGACATCATCCAGACTCTTTTACGCCTCAATCCTCCGAAAGGACGACGTGTCGCCCTAGTCGGACGGGGCGGGGGCATCGGGGTAATTGCCGCCGATATCTGCGAACGTGCCGGCCTGGAAATACCTTCTTTCAGCAACGCGACCAGAAAACGACTGGGACAGATTATATCGGAAGCCGGTGTCAGTACCCGGAACCCCGTCGAGACCATGGCGGGAATGAACGGCGCGGCTGACTTCTACCTCCGAGGGTTACCTGTTGTGGATAAAGACACGGAAACCGATATCATCCTCGTGCAGATAGCCATCGACATCTACGGAGGACGGCATACCGACCTGACTCCGGAAGTAAAAGATGCCGCCTACGCCCTGTGTGCCGTAGCCGATTCACTTAAGAAACCCCTGGCGGTAGCTCTGTTTACCGGGGGACACCCGAAAGCTACCGGAGAAGCCTTGATAATCCGAAAAATACTAACAAAAGCAGGAATTCCAGTCTATTCGGGAGTAGAATCGGCCAGTCGGGCAATCGGCAAAGTGATTACTTTCTACAAAACCGGCTCTTGCAATTAATTGCAGCGGGCTTGATCACTTCGATTTAGTCAGGAATAATCCATTCCCGACTATTAACTACACAACGACCCACCCCTTTATCCCCGCCCTTGTAGGGCGGGGGAATGTTTTTGTAAAAAAGAGGGGCTCAAAGCAATCACTTCAGCAGTTTCGGCAGTTCGGAGAGTTTGACGGTACTCTGCTGAGAAGTAAACATATCCCGCAGAACGGCAGTGCCGGCTTTCACCTCATCGTCGCCGATGATGACTGTCTTAGAGATTTTCAGATTGTTAGCCTGCCGTAATTGAGCTTTCAGGCTCTTCGCCGAAGTAGCGGAAATAACACCGATGCCTTTTTGTCTCAAAGCTGCAGCCAGCTTCATCGCTTCGTTACGGGCGGGTTCGCCGAGAGATGCGATGAACACCTGCGGCGCCGGGATTGGGGGGACATCGACCGCTTCTTTCTTGAGGTTCAGGATAATCCTGTCGATACCCAGAGCAAAGCCGATGCCCGGCGTAGGTTTTCCTCCCAGTGTCTCAATCAGTCCGTCGTAGCGACCGCCGCCGCCGAGGGCATTCTGGGCTTTTTCTTCCTCCGATTGAATCTCGAAGACCGTCCGCGTGTAGTAATCGAGTCCCCGGACGAGGTAGCTGTTCACCTCGAAGGGTATATCCAGCATTTTCAGGTATTCCTTTAGTTTAGCGAAATGCTCCGTGCAGTCCGGACAGAGATAATCGACATTCCTGGGCGCCGCCGCTACGATTTTCTGGCAGCCCGGCTGTTTGCAGTCCAGTAAACGTAAGACGTTCTTTTCCAATCGGATTTTACAGTCGGGGCAAAGGTCGTTTACGTGACCTTTATAATAGGACCTCAGCTTCCCGAGATAATCGGGACGGCACTGCGGACAACCGATACTGTTGATGTACAGTAAAATCTTGCGCAGTCCCAGCGATTTCATAAACCGCCACGCCATATCGATGACTTCGGCATCCAGAAAAGCATCCGCCTCGCCGATGGCTTCGCAGCCGAACTGGTAATGCTGGCGATAACGTCCTGCCTGGGGCCTATCGTAGCGGAAGATGGGAGAGATATAGAAGAGCTTGACCGGCTGGGGAAGGTTTTGCATCCCGTGCTCCAGATAGGCACGGCACACCGAGGGAGTGCCTTCCGGTTTCAGGGTTACACTGTTCCCTCCGCGGTCCTCGAAGGTGTACATTTCCTTCTGAACGATATCCGTCGTATCACCCGTGCCTTTGACGAAAACCCTGGTGTCCTCGAAAACTGGCAGGTCGATGCGCTCGTAGCCGTAGAGCTGACAGATGTGCGCCGCCTTCTGCCCGACGTAATGCCAGTAAACCTGGTCTTCGGGGAGAATATCCGGGACGCCTCGCGGTGCGCTATACATTTAAGTTTCCAATTCTCCATTCTGGACGCCTGTCCCGTACTTTATATGGGATGATCCAGAATCCAATGATTATTCTTCTGGATTCCAGCTTCCGCTGGAATGGTAACAGTAGGATATAACGCTAGAATACTCTATTTATGCTGCGATTGTAAAGAGAGGTTTTTGTATTGGCCCTATTCTTGGGTTATACTAAATTTGTCAACCTGACAGGACGAACGGAACATGGTATTCGAAGAACTGATCGAAAAAGCTAAAACCTACTTACCGGCCGAAAAGGTGGCGGTAATTGAGCGTGCTTATGAATACGCCCGCAAGGCCCACGAGGGGCAAACGCGCAAATCGGGGGAGCCTTACATCGAGCACCCCCTGCAAGTCGCTCTTACACTGGCAAATCTTCAACTCGATGCCAGCGCGCTTGCCGCCGCATTACTGCACGATATCGAGGAAAACTGCGGCATCCCCAACAGCGAAATCGTCGCGCAGTTCG
>JAFGHZ010000086.1 GCA_016929875.1 Dehalococcoidales bacterium | reverse complement strand
CTTTTGCCAGTGCGATATCCGTCACGACGTTCGCTTTGAAATCACGAGGATAATTAACGTTTTTAATATGGGTGTCGGGTTTATTGCCACCGGCGACGAAATTCGTACCGGAGGTTACGGAGTCGTCCGTAACTATCATAATGCCCTTAAGCCCGACCGGAGAAGCGGAACCGGCGACAATTCCCTGCTCTTTGACCTCGGCATCGGTAGCCAGGCGTAAATCCTGGCAGTGCAGAGCATTTTTCAGCTTGATTTCGTTGACCGGTAAATCGCCGCGAATCACGACAAAAACAAACTTGCCGTCGGCGATATAAAAGACGGCCTTTAAAGTCTGACTGGCGGGTATTTTCAGGAAGTCGGCTAGCTCTTCGATGGTTTTCATACCGGGTGTTGCAATTTCTTCGACAGGCAGAGGTTTATCGCTTTTAACAGTGCCCTTGCTGAAAACGGCTTTTTCGGCATTGGCTGCATAGCCGCACTTCGGACAGGAAATGACGGTATCCTCGCCATTTTCAGCGGGGAGCATGAACTCGTGTGAGAACTTACCGCCGATGGCACCACTGTCGGCTTCCACCAGAATCGCCTTCAAACCGCAACGGACAAAAATGTTTTCGTAAGCGTGAAGCATACTCTGGTAACTTTTTTCTACTCCTGCATCATCGATATTGAAGCTGTAGGCGTCTTTCATCGTGAATTCACGGACTCTGATTAAGCCGCCACGTGGACGTGGTTCATCGCGGAATTTGGTTTGAATCTGGTAGAGGATCAGCGGCAGGTCGCGGTAGCTCTGGATAAAATGTGCTGCTAAATCGGTCACGACTTCCTCATGTGTGGGTCCCAAAGCAAGCGTTCTTTCCCGGCGGTCGTTCAGTGTAAAAAGGTTTTTCCCCATTGCTTCATCTCTGCCGGATTTCTGCCATAGTTCGACCGGCTGGAGAACGGGCATGGTGATTTCCTGCCCGCCGGCTTTGTTCATTTCATCGCGGACGATTTCCTCGATTTTTTTCAATGAGCGCAGGGCGAGAGGCAGATAAGAATAGATACCTGCGGCAAGCTGGCTGACCATACCGGTGCGAAGCAATAGTTGGTGGCTGGCAGTGTCAGCTTCGGCAGGTATTTCCCGTTGTGTTTTCCCGAATAATTTTGTGATTCGCATTTATTTAATATCAGGCTTTCTTTCTCAATATTAAATCACATTCGGGGTTTTTGTGCCAGTGCGATAACTGCCATTGCGAGGAGTCATGGGGCGATTTCTGATACCGTATTGTCATTCCCGCCCCGATGGGATCGGGGCGGGAATCCAGAAGATTATTAACTGGATTCCGTGTCGTAGCACGGAATGGGATTCAGGGGGAGTACCCTATTGATTTACTGTCATCTTCCAATGAGCTTTGCCGTTTTTCTGCCAGACCCTAAAAGCAACCTTTTTGCCTTCGACAAGGTACTTTTCCCATTCTTTGCGAAGTTTCTTGAAATCCACTGATTCCAGAAATAACCTGACGGTCTCTAACCTTTGCTGGAACAGTTTGTCATCAGGATTTTTCAGCAATTCGCTGCTGGTACGGTTATAAAGCTGTTTAGCATGGGTTTCTACGCAGGCGTCAAGGGTGGGATAAAAATAGACTGGTTTTTCCTTCATATCTCTTTTAATTTCCGTCCAACTGCGTGGTTTTGATTTTGCTTCTTGCAATTCGGCTAATATGTCTATGTCTTTACCTTCTATGCAAAGTTTTACAGGTAAGTTGTGATTGATGAAATAGTCTAAGCAAAGCCGAGTATAGCCTTCATAGTTTATCTTCCAAGGGCCAAGCTCCTCGCTCATCTGTTCAATATAAGGATGTAATTTATACCAGCAACGAAGTGCGGATGCTCCACCATAAGTATGTATAGCTATGTCCTTATCAACAATTCCTTTTTCTACAAGAATACCTAGAATCTCGAATCTATCAAGGATATGGCGGATATTATTTTTTGCAATAGGTGATAATTGGTTTTTATCACTTTGAGTCAAATGGTAGATTCTTTGAAGTTTTTCTACTGTTTCATCTTCACGCAATTCCCTGAATAAATCCATTGCTATTTGAGCATTAGTGCTTTTTCGCGCTTCACCTATTTGCCAGATTGCAGCTAAAACACCTCCCGAAAGTACCCATGTAGCAATTGCTGTGATAGCTACCCAATTAAAAAGGGCATTAAAAGGAAGCATTATAATAAAAGCAACTAAGAATAATGACCAAATAATAATAAAGGCGGAGATGAGCTTATTCTGGATTAAAAAATCTTTAATTTTATTTTTCAAAGCTTCTTACCTCTCTCATCAGAGACTTAACGAAATCCTCTTCCTCTACGATGCCCAACTTTTTACCTTTTCTGAAGAGAATGCCTCTGCCTTTCCCGCAGGCGATGCCGACATCGGCGTCTTTAGCTTCGCCGGGGCCGTTGACCACGCAGCCCATTACCGCCACTCTGATAGGAGTTTTGATTTTCTGAAGTTCGACTTCTACCTGCTGTGCAATCTTTATAATGTCTACCTCGGTTCTGCCGCAGGTGGGGCAACTGACCAGAACCGGTCCATGCTGCCGTAAATCGAGGCTTTTCAGGATTTCATAACCGGCAATCACTTCTTCTCTCGGATGAGCCGTCAGCGAGACACGGATGGTATCGCCGATGCCCAGATAGAGCAATGTGCCGATGCCGACACTGCTCCGTATGACGCCGGTGTGTGGCGTGCCCGCTTCGGTAATGCCGATGTGCAGAGGGTAAAGGATTTTGGCGGCGATTGCCTTATAAGCGGCGATGGTCGTCGGGACATCGAAAGCCTTCAGTGATACCTTGATGAGGTCGAAGTCGAGGCTTTCCAGCATCTTCACCTGTTCCAGCGCGGTGTCTACCATATGATTGACCCTGTCATTCTCGGACTTGTTCCGAGAATCCATTACAGATATTTTCTTCGGCAGACTGCCCGCATTGACCCCGATTCTAATCGGGACGGCCCTTTCCTTCGCGGCAAGCACCACTTTTTTGATTTGCTCTTTATCAGCTATGTTGCCCGGGTTCAGGCGTAAGCCGTCAACACCGGATTCCAGTGCGGTTAGAGCCAATCGATAATCGAAGTGAATATCGGCAATCAGGGGGATTTTGATGCCCTTTTTAATTTTTTTGAGTGCCTGTGCAGCTTGTATATCGGGTACGGCGACGCGGACTATTTCACAGTCGTATTCCTGCAGTTCTTTAATCTGACTGACGGTTGCTTTGATATCGCGGGTATCGGTATTGGTCATAGATTGCACGACGATAGGAGCGCCGCCGCCGATTTTAACGCCGCCGATTTCGATTTGTTTGCTGAGGCGTCTTTGGGGTGTGTTTTTGCTTGTCTTCATATTGACCTTAAAATATCACTTCTGGAGTATTGAGTCAATTTGTTGAGGAGGGATACTATCTGCATTTTGTTGGAGCTTATTATAATCCCATAGGGTTATATTACACAACGACCCACCCCTTGTCCCCGCCCTATCAGGGCGGGGAATAAATACGAGTTGGAGGGTGTTCATCCTCCAACTTCTAGAACTTCCACCCAGTCCCATCGGATTTGATAAGGCCAGACGGAGCGATCAGAATCGGGTAGAAAATGGAGGGGTAAAAAAGGGGGAGTGCTTAAGGTAAGCGAGGGCTTTTGCCCTCGCACCACCAAAAATAAATAGTCCCCTTCCCCACAGGGGAAGGGGTAAGGGGATAGGGCGTTGCGTATTGATTACATCTGGATTTTTAAGATGTCGGATAGTGTTTACGGCAGTAAACTGCCGCCGCTGATGAGCCTCGTGATGTCGTGGTAGCTGATAATCACGAATGCCACCATCAACAGGAGAAATCCGATAGTGTGTACCATTCCCTCGGTTTTCGGAGAGATACGTTTGCCGCGACGGACCCACTCTATCAGCACGAAGACAATCCTTCCCCCGTCCATCGCGGGGATGGGAAAGATATTCACCAGCCCCAGATTAAGGCTGATGACTGCCGCAAACCTCAACAGGTTGGCAAATCCCGTCCTGATGATTTCTCCGGTCATTTGCGCGATGCCGACCGGGCCTGTAAGTTCTATGGCTACGGTGCCTCTCGCCATATCGACGATACCGTCTTTATATGCCAGTATCAGGTCCCAGTAGCCGATGGCACCCTGTGGGATGGCTTCCCAGAACGGGTAGCTCTTTTTTACGACGGTGGTAATGCCGACCCCAATAGCGCCCTGTGTTTCCAGCGCATTGGATTGCGGCGTGAGCGGGATGCTCTCGGTGGTGTTATCGGAGTGCTTTACTTCGATGGTGATTTCTTTATCCAGATTAAGGTCGATGATATTTTCAAACGCGGGTATATTGATAATCTGTTCCCCATTGACGCTCAGAATGGTATCGTCAGGCAGGATGCCTGCCCGGGATGCCGGGGAATCTGCGATGACCTCGACTACATACACCTCTCCGTCATCGGTCATTATGTTGTTTACCGATTCCAGGTGGGGAATCATATAGGAAATCGACAGCAGTATCAGAGGCAGTATTAAGTTCATCAGGGAGCCGGCACTGAGTACCAGCAGTCTGATTGGAATGCTTTTGCTTGCCAGTCCGCCGGGCGCTTTCGGGTCTTCTTCCCCTGCCAGTTTATTGAATCCGCCGAGAGGTATGGCATTCAGCGAGTAAATAGTTTCGCCTTTCTTGAACGAAACCAGCCTCGGAGGGAGGAAAATACCGAACTCCTCCACTTTCACTTTTGATAATTTTGCGGTGATGAAATGCCCTAACTCGTGAACAAGTATGAGGACAATCAACAACAGGAAAAAGGAAACGATTGTGACCAGCATTATTTCTTCTTCCTGGCCAGTTTTAAGGTGAGTTTTCTCGTACGCTCGTCGGTTTCCGTGATATCTTCCAGTGTCGGGTGGGTAATCGGCTTATGGTTTTTGAGGGCCTGTTTTACCAGACGAGCAATATCGGTGAACTTGATTTCCTTTTTCATAAACAAGTCGACGGCGACTTCGTCGGCGGCGCAGAGCACCGTCGGATATGTTCCGCCTTTTCTGGCGGCGGAGATCGCCAGTTCCAGGCAGGGGAATGCCTTGAGGTCCGGCGGCCCGAAGGTCATCACCCGGGTTTTGTTCCAGTCCAACTGCGGCAACTCTGGATTGGGCACCCGTTCCGGTTGGGTCAGGGCATACTGGATGGGTAAGCGCATATCGGGATAAGACAGCTGGGCTTTGAGCGAGCCGTCTGCGAATTCTACTATCGAGTGGATAATGCTCTGGGGGTGGATGATGACACTGATATTGTCGATGGGGACGCCGAAAAGCCAGTGGGCCTCTATTATCTCCAGCCCCTTGTTCATCAGCGTAGCGGAGTCGATGGTCACTTTTTTGCCCATTTTCCAGGACGGGTGTTTCAATGCCTGATTGGCGGTGACTCTTGCCAGTTGTGATTCCGAATAGCCGAGGAAAGGTCCGCCGGAAGCCGTGAGGATAATTCTGGAAGGAGGCTGTTTCTCTCCCCGCAGACATTGCCAGATAGCGCTGTGTTCGCTGTCGATGGGGAGAATGTTGGCGCCACGCCGTTTCGCTTCTCCGGTGATGATTTCACCTGCCATCACGAGAGGTTCTTTATTGGCGATGGCGACGTTTTTACCGGCCCTGACGGCGGCAATCGTGGCGGATAACCCTGCTTTGCCGGAGGTGGCGATAACAACTGTGTCGACTTCGGGAAGGCCAGCTATTTCTTCCATTGGTAGAAAATTGGAATTTGGAATTTGGAATCTGGATTTTTGGTTCTGGTAATAGATGTATTTCGGTTTGAATTCACTGATTTGCTCCGACAGCAGTTCCATGTTCTGCCCGGCGGCCAACCCCACAACGCGAAAACGGCTATGCAGATTACGAACAACCTGAAGGGTTTGCCTGCCGATGGAACCTGTAGAACCGAGGATGGCGATATTCTTTACAGACTTGTCCATATAACCCAATAATACACCACTATGAAGGCGAACACTACGCTATCCATGCGGTCGAGGAGCCCGCCGTGACCGGGTATAAGCTTCCCGGAGTCCTTCACCCCGGTATTCCGTTTCAACAGCGATTCCGTGAGGTCGCCTAGCTGGCCGAAGATGCTGATTAATAGACCGAGGATAACTGCCTGCCACCAGGTGAAATCGATTTGTATTGGCGTCGGAAGAAGGAAGAACAGGCTGACGAGTATGGCGCCCAGCAATCCGCCGATGGCGCCTTCCCATGTCTTGTGGGGGCTGATGTTGGGGGCGAATTTATGTTTGCCGATTGCGCTGCCGGTGAAAAAGGCGGCGGAATCCGAGCCGAAGGTGGTAAACAACGCCAGAAATACCCAGTTTCTGCCGTCGTCCAGCCCTCGGAGCCCGATGATGTAACTCAGAAGCCAACCGACATACAGTATGCCGGCGAATGTCCATGCCCAGTTTGTAAAAGCTCCCTGTTTCTGCTTGAGCGATAACAACGTAAACAGGGAAACGACCACCCCGGCGGTAATTACCAGAGGGTAGAGCAAATCCAGCCCGAAATGGGGTTGCACAAGGGCCTGCAGTTGAGGATTGCGTATGGCGATGAGCAGTAATGTCCAGACTGCTCCGAAGACGGCGAGAGGCGATGTTTTTGAAACGTTGGTCAGGCGGTAGAACTCCAGGACTGCCAGTAATGCCCAGGCGGCGATGAAGATGGAGAGATACGGCTCTCCAAACCAGATTATTACTCCGGCTATCGGAATTCCACAAAGAGATGTGATAATCCGTGTTTTTAGCATTCGAAGCACTCACAACCCGCCGAAACGGCGGTTTCTCTTACTGTATTCGAGCAGGGCTTTATCGATGTCCTTTTTACCGAAATCCGGCCAGAGGACTTCCGTAAAGTAGTATTCGCTGTAAGCGGTCTGCCATATCAGGAAATTGCTCAATCTCGTTTCATTACCAGTGCGGATGAGTAAATCGACGTCCGGTATTCCCGCGGTATAGAGATAATTTGCAAAGGTTTTTTCATCCAGTTGTTGAGGTTTGTTTTTATCTTTTACATAGCTGGTTACGGCATCCACAATCTCGGCACGCCCGCCGTAGTTCCAGGCGATGTTCAATGTCATCCCATTGTTATTTGCCGTGAGAGCGACGGCCTTTTTGATGGCGTTCTGGAGATTCGACGGCAGGTTATCCAATCTGCCGATATGTCGGATTTTAATGTTCTTCTGCTTGATTTCCTCCAGATGCTTATCTACGAATTCTTCTACGAGGGCGAACAGCCCTTTTACTTCCGGTTCGGGGCGGTTCCAGTTTTCAGTAGAAAAACCATAGAAAGTGACGTATTTGATGGGATGTTCGTTGATGTATTGAATCATGCGTAACATATTCACTATGCCTTCACGGTGCCCGTAAACCCTGGGTAAACCACGTTTTCGTGCCCATCTCCCGTTGCCGTCGGGTACAATGGCTACGTGATTAGGTAACGGATGAATACTTTTAGCGGTAAGCTTCATATTGTTCTTCTGGGAGTGAGAAAGTTACGGCAGATCAGACTGCCATGATTTCTTTTTCTTTGTCTTTACCGACTTGTTCCATTCTGATTGTGTAGGAATCGGTCAGTTTTTGCAGCTGGTTCTGAAAATGTTTGTGCTCATCCTGGGAGATTTCTTTATCTTTCTCCTGGATTTTAAGGGCTTCCTGAGCGTCGCGCCGTATATTGCGGAGGGCGATTTTACCCTCCTCGACGCGGTGATGTACTATTTTGAGCAGCTCCTGTCGGCGCTCTTCGCTGAGCGGAGGGATGTTGATTCTGATAACACGTCCGTCGTTGGCAGGGTTGAGCCCGAGTTCCGATTTGAGGATAGATTTTTCTATCGTGGGTATGCTGGATTTGTCCCACGGTTGAACGACCAGCAGATTTGCTTGCGGGGCTGATATCGATGCCAGCTGGTTCAATGGTAAGATAGCGCCGGCATATTCTATCTTAAGGTGCTCTATCAGACTTGGTGAAGCATGCCCCGTACGTATTGTCGCCAGTTCTTTTTGAAGGGCTTCCACCGATTTATGCATTTTTTGTTCGGCATTGAAAATTGTCTGATTGTCTGCCATTTTCTACTCCCCTGATACGGTCGTACCAATGGGCTCACCCATAACCGCACGTTCTATACTACGTTCCGACTGGAAGTCGAAGACGATGATGGGTAACTTATTTTCCAGACACAAGGAGAGAGCTGTGGCATCCATAACCTCCAGGCGGAGGTTGAGTGCTTCCATATAAGTGAGACTCTCGAATTTCTTTGCGGAACGGTCTTTCTTGGGGTCTGCGGAGTAGATGCCGTCGACGTTGTTTTTGCTCATCAGGAGGGCTTCCGCTTCGATTTCGATGGCGCGTAAGGCGGCAGCTGTATCGGTGGTCATATAGGGATTGCCGGTACCGCCGGCGAAGATGACGACTCTACCTTTTTCCAGATGTCGTATCGCACGCCGCCTGATATAAGGTTCGGCGACTTTCTGAATATCGATTGCAGTCTGGGTCCGGGTGGTGACGCCAGCTTTTTCGAGTGCGTCCTGGAGCGCTAGCGCATTGATGACGGTGGCAAGCATACCAGCGTAATCGGCGGTAACCCGGTCCATACCGTTCTTTTCCGCTTCTGCCCCACGCCAGATGTTGCCGCCTCCGACAACGATTCCGACTTGCACGCCCATTCCCGAGACACGCTTGATTTGTCTGGCTATTCCGGAAAGGATGTTGTAGTCGAAACCGTAATCGGCCTTGCCTTTGAAGGCTTCACCGCTGAGTTTGAGCAGGATACGCTTATACCTGGGAGCCGTCATTGGTATCCACCTTCGTCATTTAATCAGCGTTTTTAATTGCAGGTGTGGAGAGGAATCAAACTCCTGCGATTCTGCATTCCGACTGTCCGAGTTCAAAGCGGGCGAACCGGTTCACCTTGATGTTTTCCCCTGTCTTGGCGATAGCTTCATTAATGAGGTCCTGAATAGTTAACTCAGGAGTTCTGATGTAGGGTTGAAGCAGAAGGCATGCTATTTCAGGAGGTAATTCGCTGTCTTTGGGCATGTCTTCTTTCGAGATACAGACAGGTTCCTGCGCGGCGATTTGCATGGCGATATTGTGTGCCAATTCCTTGAAGATATCGGTACGGGCAACGAAATCGGTCTCACAGTTCAACTCTACCATAGCTCCGATTCTACCGCCGGTGTGAATATAAGTAATTACAGTCCCCTGTTTAACGGTACGCTGGCTCCGTTTTTCTGCTTTGGCAACAGCCTGCTTTTTCAGAATTTCCAGGGCCTTCTCGAAATCTCCTCCGTTGTTGAGCAGGGCGGTGCGGCATTCCATTATCCCGGCTCCAGATTTATCTCTTAAATCTTTTAGCTGAGTGGTTGAAATCTCCATTTATTTGTTATCGTCCGGGGTAAGAATCTCCGGTTCGGAAGGTTTGTCTTCAGCAACTCCTTCTGCGGGACTGACCCCTTCTCCTTCCTCTGATTTGGCTGGTGCCATAATTGCTTTACCTGCGAGTACTGCGTCGGCGATTTTGTGGCAAATCAGTTTGACGGCCCTGATAGCGTCGTCGTTGGCCGGTATCGGCATATCGATGTCATCGGGATTAGAATTGGTGTCCACCATAGCGACAACGGGAATGCCCATACGCTTGGCTTCGGCGATAGCGATACTTTCTTTGACGGTATCGACGACGAAGAGTGCCGATGGCAGGTATGTCATCGATTTGATTCCACCCATCTGTTTGTTGAGTTTGGTGATTTCTTCCTCGATGCCCATTGCCTCTTTCTTGGGCAGACGGCTGAACTCACCTTTGGAGTGTGAATCTTCCAATCTCACCAGGTGGTCGATACGGGCCTGGATAGTGCCGAAGTTAGTCAGTGTTCCACCGACCCAACGCTGGTTCACCCAGCACATTGCACACCGTTTTGCCTCTTCTTCGATGGCATCGTGAGCCTGCTTCTTGGTGCCGACGAAGAGGATTGTCCCTCCGGAAGCAACTATTTCCTTGACGAATTCAAAGGCTTTCTCAAGCATGGCAGCAGTCTGTTCCAGATTGATAATGTGGATGCCGTCCCGCTTGGTAAAGATGTAAGTCTTCATTTTAGGATGCCAGTAGCTTGTCTGGTGTCCGAAGTGTGCTCCGGCTTCCAATAATTCTTTTATTGTTGTGCTGTCTGGCAAAGTATTCCCCCTTTCTAGGTCACAACACAGTATAGCATAACCTAAATTACACAGCAATAGAGGGTGGTGCACCTCCCTCATTGCGTCTATTGACTTCTACTACTGGTTAAATTATTATAAGGGCACTTAAATTCGATTATTTGTAGGGGCGTTTATTATGAAAGTATTGAAGGGTTTTGCGCTGGGGTTCCTGAGTTTTCTTCTCTTTCTATCTCTTATTGTCTTCGGGATTACCTATACCGTTAATCAAACCGTCCTTAACTCCGATTACATCGTCAAGACGCTCAACGGTATCAATTTCTCACAGTTAATCGATGAGACCCTCGCTGAATCCGACTCGTCAGGTGACATACCGGTCGATTTGCAGGATGCCTTTATCGACACCCTCAAGAATATGGAACCGGTCATTAAAGAGCGAATCGGTATCGTTCTATCAGATACCTTCGCTTACCTGAAAGGGCAATCCGATGCCCCCGATTTGAAGCAGACTCTGGGGCGGTCCGTTATGAATTCCGCCTTTGTCGAGGAACTCTTGCAGAACGTCGACCTTTCCAATCTGATGAGCGAGATGTTTAAGGGGGATGAAGGTTCCGGAGATGGTTTTGCGCAGGCGTTTACAGATGCCTTTATCGACACAATCGACAACGTTGAGCCTGAGTTGAAACAGGAGGTTGTCGATGCTTCCGACCCGATTTTCAAATATTTGCTTCAGGAAACCTCCTCCATCGACCTGAGGGCGATTATACGACAGACCGTTTTTAGCACCAGTTTGATGACTGAAGTTATCGATAGTCTCGATTTCACGACGATGGCCCGGGACACGCTCTCCGAGCAAATCGGCGGGCAACTCCCGCAGGGCCTTGAGTTGACCGATGCACAGATAGATCGTGTGGTTGCCGCGATGGAGCCGTATTTCAAGAACGGGCTGAAAGAAGCGGTCGACGATATCGCCGATTATCTGGTAGGGGCCGGGCAGAGTTTCAGTGTCAGTATCTCTTTTGCTCCTGCGATGACAGACTTGAAGGTTGTTGTAAAAGAAGCTTATGTGGCGGCGTTACCGTCCGAACTGCAAGGAGCGACGCAGGCCCAGATAGACCAGCAGTTCGAGACTTATTTTGCCGATTTCCAGTCGTCTCTGGCGACCTCGTTCGACATGGATTCGAGTAATTTCGGGACCGAACTTTCCGATATGATGTCAGAAGTCTTGGCAGACGCGCAGAAAGGACTCACGGATGCCAGAAACGGTATCGAAGATGCGTCTCAGGGTTTCGGGGACAAACTCGCAGAGGCACGTCCGTACGTTTCTCTCCTCGGCATTGCATTCATCTGCTCGATTGCTTTGATGGTGGTTCTGGCGGCGGGCATCGTCCTCATTCACCGCAATGTCAAAGACTCCTGCCGCGATCTCGGTATCGTTTCCTTCATCTTCGGGCTCATTTTCTTTGTCGGCATACTGGTCGGTAAGGGTATTGCCAAAGGACTACTGGAGGCGTTGGCAGAGGATATACCGCAGGCCTTCCAATCTTTGCCCAGTACCATGATGAATTATGTTTTATCTCCGATGCAAAATGTCGGGTTGGGTTGTTTGATTGTCGGCATTATTCTCATTGTTTTAGCGATTATTTATCCACGGTTGCGTCCTGCAAAGACAAGCTGAAGTATCGGGTAAATACAATTAAAAAATACCGTATGCCATTCAGATGGCACACGGTATTTTGTTGCTAAGGATTATTTTTGATTCGGGTCTAGACCCAGCCGCGCAGTTTCATTGCTTCGACGACGCGTTTTACCGCTATTACGTATGCGGCCTGTCTCATATTTATCTTGTAGTCGCGGCTGGTCTTGAGTACGGAGTTGTAAGCCGCCGTCATTTTCTTATCGAGCCGTTCCTGGACTTCCGCTTCTTCCCATGGGTACAGCGAGAAGTTCTGAACCATTTCAAAGTAGGAAACGGTCACACCGCCGGCGTTGCACAGGAAATCGGGTATGACGTGTATGCCCTTCTTGTAGAGAATATCGTCGGCTTCCGGTATCGTGGGGCCGTTTGCCAACTCGGCGATAATCTTGGCCTTTATCTTGCCGGCATTCTTTTCCGTGATGACGTTTTCGATTGCTGCCGGGATGAGAACATCGACATCGAGTTCCAGGATTTCTTCATTGGAGATGGCTTTGCCAGTCTTCAAGTTCCTGACCGAGCCGGTCTTTTCCTTGCAGGCGAATGCTTCTTCGGGGTCGATGCCTTTCTCGTTATATTTACCGCCCTTGCTGTCGCAGACTGCCACGACTTTTGCGCCGAACATTTCTTTGGCTAGTTTTGCGGCATAGTAGCCGGCATTGCCGTAACCCTGCACGGCGAATGTCGCTTTGCGCAGATCCAGTTTTAGTGCCTTTGCCGCTTCGCGGATGGTGAACATACCGCCGCGGGCAGTGGCATCGCCGCGGCCTTTGGAGCCGCCGATGGGGATAGGTTTGCCGGTGATGACGCCGAACTGGGATTTTCCCATCATAGCGGAATACTCATCCATCATCCATGCCATAATCTGCGGTGTAGTATAAACATCGGGAGCCGGGACGTCTCTCTCGGGGCCGATGAACTGAAATACGTTACGCATATATATCCGGCTCAGCCGTTCCAGCTCTCCGGAAGACATTGTCTTGGGGTCGCAAATGATGCCGCCCTTTCCTCCTCCCAGCGGCAAATCGACCATAGCGCATTTCCATGTCATCCAGGCTGACAGGGCACGCACCGTGTCGATTGTTTCATCGGGGTGGAATCTGATACCGCCTTTGGCGGGACCTCTGGCATCGTTGTACTGGACTCGAAAGCCGTGAAATACTTTTATGGTGCCGTCGTCCATCCTGACCGGCAATGAGAGATGGAGTTCCCTCATCGGGGATTTGAGAACTGCGGTAACCTGGGGATCGAGTTTGAGGATTTGAGCGCATTTGTCTACTTGTTTCTGTACGATTTCAAACGGGTTGAGCTTTGCCATTTTTTTCCTTTATTTCTCCTTATATCGTTTAGCGAATTGATTGGACTGTATAATATTTTCCTGTCTTTAATCGATGTTCCCCTCTCTTTCTTTAAACGAGGTCGCTGATTTTTATCAGTCGTTGATAGTTGATGAGGGTACTCATCGCGTTGTTTTCAGCTTCAATTCCGGCTTCTTCGGCGGCTGCTACCGGATTTAAACCACCCAGCAATATAATGCCGATGCGGTTGAGTTCTACCGGGATTTCACAGACCGGTTCGCTGGCATTTCCCATCGCCAGGAGTCCGTTGATGCCGACTTTTTTCAGGTTTGCCCCAACACTTTCGACAAGAGGACGGCAAACTGCCGGAACTTCGCGGTAATTTGCCAGAAGTTTTCCCTCTCCCTTTTTCACTACCTGTATCACCGAGGTCATTCTGGCACGGATAAAGACCTCCGATGGGTCCAGGGACGACCCTGCATAGTTAATCAGTTCTACAAAGCGCAGGGGGGTATGGTTCTTGATTTCGAGAATCCCTCCGAAGCGGGAGTCCATAGGTATGCCTGCTTTCAGTAAAGTGCCGTTTACCACTACACTGCAGATTGTTGCCAGTCCCGTCGTGCCTGAAGGAGTGATTACATCTCCGATTCTTTCTCCTTCGCGGGCGATGGCTACCAGATTACTGACACACAAGCCTTTTTCAAAGACAGGCTTCATTACATTGAGGGCTTCCCCGAACCTTTCATTGGGGAAATAAGAAATGTTCACCGGCAGTAAGCCTGTGCGTCGCGCGGGGTCGAAACTGGTGCGGAAAGCCAGCAGTTCAATACGGGAAATGGCAAAGCCGACTTTGTCTCTGACGAGAGCGCTCTTCAGTTCTTCGTTTCCGGAATCCGTAATCAACCGCCCGTCCCGCCCGATTAATTTCGTTAAGCCGCGTTCGTCCATTATTTTCAGGTGATAGCGCACCGCCCTTTCTCCCAGTTCGACGCCGTATGATTTCAGGTGTTGGGCAATTACCCGGGCGCCGAGTGGTTCTTCTGATTCGTGGAGTACTTTTAGGATAGCGATGACTTTTCG
>JAFGHZ010000085.1 GCA_016929875.1 Dehalococcoidales bacterium | reverse complement strand
GTATTCATCCAGTCGGTTTGACCCTGGATTTCCTCCGCGAAAAATGTCCGTGTCCTGTCCAAAAATCGTTTCTCGTCTCCATCCATACTGCGAATCCCCACCTGCACAATCCGGCACGACTCCCTTGCTCTGGCCATTACGCAGGCGTGGTTGCATTTCGACCCGTGATATTCCTGTCGCAAATCGGCATGTGCGTCTAACTGCAAAACCGTCAGCTTCTTATATTTTTTCGCCGCCGCAAGTATCGCCCCGATACTCACCGAATGCTCCCCGCCTAACACTATCGGAAATCGCCCCTTTGCCAGATGACCGTGTATCCTCTTTTCCACCGCTGCAGCCATTTGCTCAGGCGTCCTGTTTTCCTTCACCGGCTTGTCCGTAAATATCCCGACCTTATACGGCTCACTATCGCTTTCTATGTCGTAATTCTCAAGCGTAGCCGATGCCTCCAATATCGCCGCAGGCCCCTTGTCCGCTCCCTTTCCCCACGTGCTCGTCTTGTCGTATGGCACAGGCACTATTACAACCTTCGATTTTTCCGGGTCTCGGTATTGTTTCTCCACGTCGCTTAAAAATTCCATCTTCGCCATTGGTTTCACCAATTATTTTTTATTGTTCCTCTGCGGTCTCTGCGTGCTCTGCGGTGAGTGTTAATCAAACAAAAACATCGCTATCGCCACCGTTGTCGTCCACAGCTCCCGCATCCCGCGTGCCGTCTGCGTGATATTGCTCGACCTGATAATCAGTCCGCTTTGCCGGTAAACCTGCTCTTTTTCCGACCACGCCTTGTTCGGGTCAACTTCTAATCCCAAAGTCGTGCCTAACATCCCTGCCGCGAGGTCTTCCGCAAGGTCCGCCGCCTCCTGCTCGTTCATTCCGTAGCCATGGACTTCGCTTAGGTATCCCCAGTTGTTCCTGTCCTTTGGGACCGCGATACCTACCGATGTGCCGATTAGCCGGCCGTGCTCGTCCGTGTCCGCTCTTGCCATTACACAGTAACATATCTCGCCCGGTGTCAGCCGTTTCAGCCCCGCTTCTCTGCTTATCACCTTGCATCTCGGCGGCAAAATCGACGACACCTGTACCAGATTCTGCTGTGCAACTCCCGCCGCACGAAGTGCATCCTCGAACGATTTCAAACGATACTTGTGCCTGCCCACTCCTTTGGTCAGAAACACCTTGTTCGGAACCAGATTTTTCATCTCTTATCCATTCTCCTAAACCATAGCTTTTTCTTTTCTTGTTGTTCTGTATTAAATCTTCATCTTTCATATACGAGCCACGAGGCACGAGCAACGAGCCACGTTTCAGGCGATTATATATCACTCTTTCCCTCTTACAAATAAATTTTCCCGAATCTTTTTTCAACATATAGAATATTTAGCCCTGCCATTAATGTTTTTTCTGTTGAAAAAGAGCTCGCTTACGGTATAATTTGCTCGCAAATTAAAAGAGAAGTTGAAGAACAGGAAAATAAATGGTTGCTTCAGGATTTCCAATAACTGTCTTTCGAGGAAGAGAGAATATACGATTTCAATCTAACAGCAATAATCGCCGGGCTGGGATAAATCCTTTTTTGATTTTAGCGGTTATTTCCGTCTTTATATTTACCGGGTGTAATCAGGAAAACTTTAATGCGATACACTCGAAAGAAGTAATAAAAATTAAGAGCGGATTAGCGGGAAAAACGCAGGCAGCTTCATTACTGCAGTCTGTAATTGACAATGCTAAAGATATATCTGTTCATCATCTCGGTTTTAAGCCGTCGGCCACTCCCCCCAATCCTCCTCCCGACTGGACGCCTCAGCAGGTATTAAAAATCGATGAATCAGCGATTCGTACATCGTATATTCAGCAGCACTGGCTGGAAGAATCGACCGTAACAAAAGTAGGCGGTGGAGGTGATGGTAATATCGGCCTTGCCTACTCGAGGGAGATGACGTATTGGCAGGGCATTAAGGGTGAAACAACCTTTCATTCCGTCGAAATTCCATTCAGCAATGTCGAGCAAATCGGGGTTGTGAGTCCCTTTTTTTATGAATATACCATAGTAAAACTTTACTACACAAAACATCCCGGTCCTGTTTTATCGGATTTAAACAGCGATGTATTTAAAATCTGGATTCCCAAAAATCAAAAAAAACAGTTCGGAGCAACTTCCTGCCTCGCCGCATTATCAGTGCTTTGCCCAAATTTGATAAACTAAAATTCTCAGCCAAATGAGATTATGCCGTAAATTGAATTTTATCGCGACCTGTCCTCCGTAGTATAAACGAAGGAGGAAGCGATACCACAATTTTGCATTTTAAGTTTTAATTTTTGAATTGCTTAACTTATCGGCCTTCCCAGAATCCTCTCATAGGCCGATAGATACCCGTTAATCATTCTGTCTAAGCCCCAGTTCTGACGTGCCTCTTTCATAATCCTCTTGGCGTGCTTTTCCCACTCCGCAGGATTCTTCCTGAAAAACCTGTGGTTATCAACCGTCCATTGCAGTCCCTGCCACAATCCTCCCGTATCGTAATCTTTGAAAAGTGTCCCGTTGCCGGCATCCTCCGCCGCGCCCAGCGCCTTCATTTGCAATGGCTTGATTTTATCGTGGAATCCGCCTGTATCGCGGTTAGTAGCGGTCGCGCCGAAAAGGTTGCCGACAAGGTCAATTTGCCCGAACGGCTCATAAAGCGATGCGCCGAATACGTCGCTTGCTGCTGCGTAACCTAATATGCTCAAATCGTCATTGAATGGCCAATAAGTGATTCTTCCGCCGGATGAAAACGCAATTTTCCCGAATGCGGTTACGTCGGTCCTGTCGTAGCCGACGGGATTGCCCACTACGGCTATCTGCACGTCGGGATGTTCCAGAACAAACCGCAGCGCTATCGCTTCCAGTAACTCGATGCCCTTTTGCATCCGGTCTAATCGCGAAGGCCAGTAAAGCATTATCACGTCGGGATTGACCGCAAGGCCCGTTTTCTTCTGGAACTTTATGAGATTGAGTTTTTTCGCCTCGATAACGTTATCCTCGATTCCGAAGCGTTTGGCTAATCCCGGCTTATTTATATCCGGGTTTTCAATCTGGTTTTCCGGGTACACCGCCGGCGATATCCCGTTGGGTATCGATAGTGCGCAGCCGTATCGGTATTTCGCCTTGGTTTCCTTGCGGACGCTGGCCGGTATGAAATGCCTGTCCAAAAAGTAATCCTGTATGGTTTCCTGCAAAAATGTCTCGCCGACGTAGCTTACGAGGTTTGCGTCCTTAATCGCCGTCGCCTGGCAGTCGATGCAGTCGCGCCCCCGGTCGTTCGAGATATAAAGATTGCCCCAGATTTCGCTCAAATTCACCCCGTGAAACATCTCCATCGGTATATAGCCCGTGTGCGAATTATGGCAGGTGTGTAAAGTGGGAATGTTACGCAGGTGAGCGAAGGCGGTGATAATACCGCCCGCCATCCAGTCGTGGCTATGCAGCAGGCCGCGGCCTTCGTGTTTCGAGAGAATTTCACCGATGATGAAGCGTTTGATTTGACGCTGGAATTCTGCCGCGGTAGCGCGCGGGTCGCCGTCATAAGCGCTTGAGTAATTCTCGAAAAGCGGGGAATCGACTGTGCGGATTTTCTCGCGGGGCAGGTGAAAAAGCTTGCTGATATAATCTTCCCTGCCGATACCGGCCCGCTCCATAAACGTCCGTTCCAGGTTTAAGGTTACGATATAGGTCTGGATATCCCTGTCGGAAAGCCCCCGGCATAGCGCCGCGACGACCTCGCCCATTCCGCCCGACTTACCTGAAACATATTGCGCGAAATCCCCCATTCCGGATGTGGGCAGCCGGTCGGTTTC
>JAFGHZ010000084.1 GCA_016929875.1 Dehalococcoidales bacterium | reverse complement strand
GCCCGACAACCGCCTTTCTCGTTGGAATTAAGTAAAAAACTTATCTGGCGCGGGCTGCTGGACAATTTGAACCGACAACTCGACCTGGAATCACTAGCGGTCCGAATCTGCAGGAATACTGAAGACCATCGTAACAGCGTCAAAGCTTTCCTGGATAAACAACCGCCGCCCGAATTCACGGGGAAATAGTCGTCTAGAACAGCGGATTTACTATTAAGCCCGCCGGCGCCTTGGGATAGAAGTAAGTCGATTTCCGCGGCATTTTGTCCTTGGCATCAGCGATAGCTTTAATAAGCTCCGGGTTGACCGGTCTCAGCAAGAAAACTGCCTGCTGTTCGCCTTTTGCCACCTGCTTAACAGCATCGTCCCGGTCGTGAGTGAAGCTAAGTCTTTTCTCGTCGCTGCTACCGATAGTAAGTCCCAGGATTTTCTTCAGGATGAGATGGTCGAGGATGCTAACATCCAGCTTACGATAGATGTCGCTATGGTCGGGGAACATCGACGGTTCGAGAGCTCCTGTATCCTTCAGTTTCAGCACACAAAACTCGTCCCTGCCGTGAACGAACATCCCCATCCGGAGTCCGTCCGTTCTGGCGAGAATCGTGTCGAGTTTATGCCAGATATCGGGGGATTTTGGCAACGTTGTTATTTCAAACGATTCCTTCAGTTTTTCTTCCAGTCCTTTCAAGACCGATTTCAAAAGTCCGCTAACCATACGGTGCGGCGCCAGGACAATCAAACCCGGGTCGGCAAAATCCACCAGTGTCGCCATAACGAAATTAAAAGAGGCATCCGGCGAGGCATAGTAATTACCGGCTATCTGCTCGTTTTTATATGCAAGAGCACTGGTGTAACGATGATGACCGTCTGCGACATAGAGAGGCTGCCCGGCAATAAGCCCGGAAATCTGTTCGATAGCCCCCGGGTCGGTGATAGTCCATATCTCATGCTTGTCCCCTTCCGGGACACCGGTATCGATAATCGGCTCTTTTTTCGACTGTGCCGATAATATAGAAGCAATTTTTCGCTCAGGGTCATGATACATCATCAAAATAGGGCTGGTATTGACCCGGAGCGCCCTCAGCAGGTTCTGTCGGTCTTCTTTGTGCGTGGAGAGAATATCCTCGTGCGGACGGACAACCATCTTGTCCCATTCTTCCAGTCTGACACGTACGGTAATACCGCGACGCATATGGGCCCTCCCCTGCAGATGGAAATAATGGTCGTGGAGATAAATGGCGGGCGATGGTTCCGTGACAAGGATGTTTTGCACACGCCAGCTGTTCAGTGTCGCCTCGGAACGGGTATATTTATTGTTGTTAGCGGTATCTTTGAAACTGCGGCGGGCATCTTCCAATCGAATGAAATTGTACTCGCTGCGGGCATTCAACTCTTCATGGAACGATGGGGAAATCACGTCGTAGGGCGGGCAAATAACTACCGAAAGGTCCTCGATAATCGATTGGTTGTAGCGCAAACCACGAAAAGGTCGGATTTCAGCCATGATAATTCTCCCGGGTGAAAGAATTCTTACTATTCCAGTTTACTTTAAATTCTGCGACCGACACAAGTAGGTAATACACGATTGGTAAAACAATCGATTATGGAATATAATCTTTTCCAATCCGGTACATCGACACGGAGACTGGAATGATAATCAGGGAAATTCTAGCACTGCTAATAGCTTATTTACTCGGCGCGATACCCTTCGCTTACATCGTCGCCCACTTAAGGAGCAAAGTCGATATCACGCAGGTCGGCACCCGTAATGTAGGCACGATGAACGTTGCCCGCGAACTCGGGGTAGTGCCGGGGTTTATCGTCCTCGGACTGGATATGGCCAAAGGCTGCCTGGCAATCTTCGCGGCAAAGTGGCTGGGCGTCTCGCTGTGGTGGTTGTTCCTGACAGGCTTCGTCGTCATCATAGGGCACAGCTGGCCCATTTTTCTCAAATTCAAGGGCGGTAAAGGACTCAGGCCTGCGCTAGGGGTTCTGCTGGCGCTCACGCCGCTGGAATTCTCGATTATATTTGTTTTGATATTAGTGATGTTCTACTTCACCAGAAATTCGGGGCTTTCCACAGGAGTCGGGCTGGCCATATTGCCTCTGCTAATCTGGGCTTTCGGGAAAGAAATAAGATTGATTCTCTACCCTCCCGTCATCGGTATTTTTACGGGCTTGCGGAGCTTAGTAGGCATGAAACCGCAGGCAATAAAAGAAAGTATCGGCACATTCTTCAAAAGATACCCAAAATTGAAGAAAAGAAACTAACCTTAACCAGCCTTCAAACACACAGCCGACAGACAGCCCTATTGTCCATCTATTGCCTGTGCTATAATTTCTACAATAAAACAAGAGCGGTGCATCGGTGAGCGATTTATCTGTCGTCCAAAAGCGAATAGAAGAGCTCCGACAAAAGCTCAATTATCACAATTATCGCTATTACGTGCTGGATAGCCCGGAAATCAGCGATGAAGAATACGATAGTATGATGCGCGAGCTGAAACAACTGGAAGAACAGTATCCTCAATTCCTCACGCCAGATTCGCCGACGCAAAGGGTCGGCGCCACGCCTCTGGAAGCCTTCGGCGTGGTGGAACACCCCCTGCCGCTTTTATCGTTGGGAAACGCTTTCGTTACCGAAGACCTTTTAGCCTGGCATGCCCGCACCCTGAAACTGCTCGGCTTGGAGCAATTCGATATGGTCTGCGAGCACAAGATGGACGGTCTGGCGGTGGCATTAACCTACATCAACGGTCAGTTCACGACGGGCGCCACCCGCGGCGACGGCTTACGCGGTGAAAATATCACCCAGAACTTAAGAACCATCCGGAGCATCCCGCTCTCAGTGCCGCAAGGCGCCCCGTCCCGCTTCGAGGTGCGAGGTGAAGTCTATCTCCCGAAAAAAGGGTTCCAGAAATTGAACAGGGAACGCGAGGACGAGGGCTTACCTGTTTTCGCCAATCCCCGAAACGCCGCCGCCGGCTCGGTGCGGCAACTCGACCCGCGCATCACGGCAAAGCGTCCTCTGGACATTTATATCTATATGCTCGGTTACGCCGAAGGCAAAGCAATGCCTCCGACACACTGGGAAACGATGGAATATTTGAAATCATTGGGGTTCAAAATCAACCCGAACAACCGGCGTGTCAGCCGTATCGAAGAAGCGGAAGCCTATTACCAAAGCTGGACGCAAAAAAGAGAAAGCCTGCCTTATGAAGCCGACGGCGTGGTCGTCAAAGCCGATTTACTGAGATACCATGATTTCATCGGTGATGTCGGGCGCGAGCCGAGGTGGGCAATCGCTTACAAGTTCCCTGCCATCCAGGGGACCACTCTCCTCAAGGAAATCGCCATCAGTGTCGGCAGAACAGGAACACTCAACCCGTACGCGATTCTGGAGCCGGTGCAGGTCGGCGGCGTTACCATCAAGCAAGCCACCCTGCACAACGAGGACGATATCCGCCGTAAGGACGTGAGAGAGGGCGATTGGGTCTATATCCAGCGCGCCGGCGACGTGATTCCGGAAGTAGTCGGACCGATTGTCAGCAAACGTACCGGCAAGGAAAAGGAATTCAGCCTTCCGGGGAAGATTTACGATAAAGAGAAGAAACGCCCGGCTTGTCCTGTCTGCGGCGGCGAAATCGTGAGGCCCGAAGGAGAAGTGGCTTATTACTGCTCGAATGCCGCCTGTCCGGCACAGGTGCAGGGGCGAATCGAGCTTTTCGTTTCACGGGGCGCGATGGATATCCGCGGATTAGGAGAAAGACTCATCGCGCGCTTTCTGGAGGAAGGTCTGGTCAAAGATGCCGCCGATGTTTATACCCTTTATAAAGAGCGCGGCACCATTGCTAATCTCGAGAAATTAGGTGAAAAAAGCGCTGATAACATCCTGAATGCTATCGAAAAGAGCAAAAAACAAAGTCTGGCACGGCTTATTTTTGCCCTCGGTATCCGCCACGTCGGGGAAGAGACCGCCAATCTGCTGGTGGGGTATTTTAATAACCTTGACGAACTGGGGAAAGCATCGAGAGACGAATTAATGACCGTACCCAGTATCGGGCCGAAGATTGCCGACAGCATTATCGCCTTCTTC
>JAFGHZ010000083.1 GCA_016929875.1 Dehalococcoidales bacterium | reverse complement strand
GGTTTGCCGGTGGTCACCTGCGGCGTTACTCACGGGCTGAACATTGTGGGTTATATGTTTATCGAGCCGACGGATAGCGTTATAATTGCCGACCTCTTCTGGGAAAATTACGAGCTGTTATTCACCAACGGGTATGGTGTCGGGTTGAAGTTCTTCAATTTTTTCAAAAACGGCTTGTTCGATATCGATTCGTTCAGGAAAACGGTCACTGCGAAACCCATGGGGAAGAAAATCGTGTTGCTGAACTTCCCGAATAATCCTTCCGGGTATACACCTACCAAAGATATGGAGAAGAAAATCGTCGAGGCGCTGACGGAATCTGCAGAAGCCGGTAATAAACTGGTTGTCCTGCTCGACGATTCATATTTCGGGCTTGTTTTCGAAGAGGGTATATTTACCGAGTCGTTGTTCTCGCGACTGGCTAATGCGCACGAGAACCTGCTGGCGATAAAAGCCGACGGACTTACCAAGGAAGAATATGTCTGGGGTTTCCGTGTCGGGTTTATAACCTACGGTATAAAGAACGGTAGCGCCGAGTTATACAAAGCGCTGGAAGACAAAACAGCCGGTGCCGTCAGAGGCACTATTTCCAATGCTCCCCATCTGTCTCAGTCATTGTTCCTGAATGCCCTGCGGTCTCCGACCTATGAAAAAGAAAAAGAGAACAATAGAGCGAAAATGAAGGGGCGGTATTTGAAATTCAAAGAGGTCATTGCGGCGCATAAAGAATATGAAGAATATTTCGAGGCTCTGCCGTTCAACTCGGGATACTTCATGTGTGTCCAACTGAAGAATTCGAATGCGGACCAGGTCTGGGATTTGCTATTGAAGAAATACAGCACCGGGGTAATCTGTTACGGTGAAAAGAACTTGCTACGCATCGCTTTTGCTTCGACACCGCTCGATAAAATAGAGAAATTATTTAACAATATCTATTCTGCCTGTAAGGATTGCGCTAAGGGCTAAAGGCGGGTCCGCTATTGTAATTCCGACAGGGCATCCCTCGCTTTTTGAGACAGAGAGGGGTCGACGTTTAATTCGACGACCGTATTGAAGTCGTTTCTGGCGTTTTCGTATTGCTGCAGCAATTTGTAGAGATTACCACGTTCGAAGTAACCCCTCGGGTCTCGCGGGAAGATATAGATACTCGACGAAAGGTCTTTAAGCGCTTCGACATAATCGCCTTTTCTAAGGCGGATGACGCCCCGGTCACGATAAACAAAGGGTTCGCCGGCGTTTTCCTGAATTGCCTCGGTGTATTTTTTGATTGCCACTTCATATTCTTCCGTCGTACCGTACGGAACTTCGGAGTCATGGAAGACGGTCACCAGCTTCGGTTTTCTCATCAGAAGATACAGGAAGAAAACAATCAGAACTGCAGCTATTATCCCGATGATGAACAACGGCGAACTGAACAGCGGCTTGCTTTCCACTACAAACCCGGCGGTGTTCGACCCGATGCTAATCTCATAAGAGCCCGCAATCTTTTTTGTTATTTCAAAACTTACTTGCTGGCTCTCGCCGGCATTCAAGGACAGCTGTTTTGTCGTTTCCAGCGTATTGTTGACTTTCAACAGGAGGAAATATTTGCCGGCCGTTTCTCCTGAATTGGTGACCGTCAGCGATACAGTCACGGGGGTACCGGCGCTTACCGTTGCCGGTGTCACCGAGAGTTGTGAAATCGTGAAACTCGCGGGCTTGACTTCAACTATATTCTCCGTGATGATAAACGAACCGGATGAGCCGTTGAGGGACACCTGATAAGTACCTGCCGTGTCTCTGACGACCTGGAAAGTCACTTCCTGACTTGCGCCCGGTTCGACGGTCCCTGATTTTGTCGCTTCTTCCACATCGTCTATTTTTAGAGTCAGGCTGTAATTACCCGCCATATTCCCCAGGTTGTGGACGGTTAGGCTGATGGTCACGTCCTGTCCGACATCTGTTTCCGATGGCGTAATTGTCATTGCGCTGTATGTCAAACGTGCCGGATTATGATAAAAAACCGCAAAAACCGTAAAGTGGTTCACCGACGCAGTTATAGTGTGAGTAGCGGTGTCGATAACGACATCGCTCAGGAAGATCCATCTGCCGTTGGTTTCATCCCAGAACGCAATCAGGAGGTCTTCTTCATTGACGCCTTCGGGTAAATCGGCGGGGTCGTACGTCCAGCTGAGTGTTATGGACGGATTGAAGGACGCACCGTTGGGTTGGAAATTATGTGCGTAGCCGAGGATGTTTGTGCCGTCGGGTAACTGGGGATGAGCACTTTCCAGGCTTATACTGAGTTCACTTATCGGCTGTCCGTTGCTGTCTAAAGCGCGGGTCCCGTTCGGCAGGACGGCCGTGACAAGCCCATCCGGTGAATAACATTGAATTCTCCCCTGGATGTAGCCGTCGGGGTCGATGGCGCCGGTAGTTTTCCAGCCGTCCTGGCCGGTGAATTCCAACGGAAGGTTCGCCTCTTCTGGCGGTTGTCCTTCTCCCGGTGTCTGGCCTTCTTCCGGCGCGGCGGTCATGCAGAATTTCTCGTTGCTGTTGGCTATGCCCTGTGCCCCGCCGTCCGCTTTCGCCCGGAAATAGTAGACCATGTTCGGGGATAGACCTGTAATGGTCGCGGAAAATGCTCCGGGACCGGTCATCGGTTTTGATACCGTAACACTACCATAAATTCCCGAAGCAGTACCGTACTCGAAAAATACGTTGACGGTATCTGCCGACCCCAATGATACCAGATTGCCATGCAGAGTGACGCTGGTGCTGGTTACGTTCGTCGCATCGGAGGCAGTAACAATCGGAGGATTCGTACCGGTTGTAAATGTCGTGTCGGGGCTAGTAAAGGAACCGCTGGCCCCTCCGTCCGCTATTACTCTGAAGTGATAGGTTACCCCGGGACTTAAACCGGATATGTTTGCGGAAAATGCTCCCGTCGTGGTTTTTGGCTGAACTGGGGTCGTGTTCCCATAGGCGGTAGTGACCCCGTATTCGAAATATACGTTAACACTAGCTGCGGTGCCCAGTGAGGTCAGGTTCCCGTTCAAGGTAGCCGAACCTTTTGTGATATTTGTCGCGGATGAAGTCGTGGCAATCGGAGGTGCAGTTGTTAATGTGGTGAAGGTGGCATCACCACTCAGAGTCGTACCGTGGTCTCCGCCATCGGCAATCACGCGGAAATGGTAGGTAGTTGCGGGGAGCAGCCCGTCGATGCTCGCCATAAAGGTACCGGTGCCCGTCATCACGTGCCATGACGTAGTAGTACCGTAGGCAGCTGTCGGTCCGTATTCGAAAGCGACGTATACTGTAGTGGCTGTTCCTAATGATGTTAAATTACCGACCAGTGTCGCATTAACGTTAGTGAGAGCGGTGGCGGGTGAAGTGGTTACTGATGGGGCTGTTGCCGTCAGTGTTGTGAAGGTCATATCCACGCCTGTTCCTATGCCGCTTGCTCCTCCATTTGCTGTTGCTGCGAAGTGGTAAGTTGTGCCGGGAGTAAGACCTGTAATGCTCGCAATGAAAGTGCCGGTAGTGTCTTTAAGTAGTTGAGTTGTTATAAGCCCGTAGCCGGCTGTAAGGCCGTATTCAAAAGATACATAGACAGATGAAGATGAACCTAGAGATGCCAATTCTCCAATTAATGTGACACTATTTATAGTGATGTTGGTTGCTGATATAGTATTGACCGTAGGAGCTACTACTGCGGTACTGAATGTCATATCAGGGCCGCTGGTTATTCCATGGATTCCCCCGTCAGCGACTGTGCGGAATTGATAAAGCGCTCCTGTTGTTAATCCAGCAATATCGGCGGTGAACCCGCCTGTAGCAGTTAATGTTTGTGCAGAAGTTTTTTGGTTGTAAGTACCTATTCCATACTCAAAATACACATCCACTGATGGGGCGCTACCTAAAGATTCTAAGAATCCGTTTAATGTGGCGGTGGCGGTCGTCACGTTTGTGGCTGACAGAGTATTAACATCGGGAGGAAGTGGAGTGGCAGTAGTAAATGTAATATCACCACCCGTAGCTGTGTCAGCAGAGCCGTCGTCAACCATTGCCCGGAAGTGGTAAGTTGTCGCCGGGTCCAGTCCCGTAATATCTACAGAGAAAGTCCCCGCAGTTGTTTTTATTTGTCGGGGAGATGTTTCATGTCCATAGGAAGTTGCGGTCCCGTACTCAAAATAAACATTTACGGTACTTGCCGTCCCCATATCCAGCAGGTTGCCGTTGAGTGTTGCGGTGGTGATGGTGATTGCGCTAGCTGGATTTGTGACTACTATCGGGGCTGGCGCGGCAAAGACGGACAAAACCCCGCTAAAAAGCGAAAGGACAACCGCGAGTGCTGTCAGACGGGTCAATAATTTCACTTGTCATCTACCTCCTGCCGAGGTCGGACATATATCAATTATATGAGAAACGGGGAATTTTGTCAGGTCGGGTTACGAATACTATCGCCTGAATCTCTTTTACTCGTAATAGTTTATTCTCGTTTGATTCTGTTGTCAATATTTCCCGAGGAGTTGAGGGCGGCAATACTTGCGTTTGGTTGAGGTTTATCGTAACTACGTAGGGTTATATTACACGATGACCCACCCCATTCGACTTTGCTCAAGGGCAAGCCCCTTTATCCCCGCCCTGCTAGGGCGGGGAATAATCACGAGAGGGAGGGCGAATGCCCTCCCTCTTCTGGAGCTTCTACCTAGACCCATCGGATTTAGTAGCTACCAAATAAAAATAACCAAAACCGAGCAGAACCTCCCGGGCGAAACCCTTGACAAGCCCGCCTTTTTTATGTTACGAATAATACGGTAATTATTTTTCACCCTTCCTTTTATCCGGTACGCGTTGTATTTCAGCCAGAGGTTTGTGTTATCCCTGATGTCAAAGTATATCTTTGTGACAGGCGGTGTGGTTAGTTCGGTAGGTAAAGGCATCGCTGTCGCTTCCATCGGCACCATTCTCAAAAGTCGCGGTCTAAGCGTTTCCGTTCAAAAACTTGACCCCTATTTGAATGTCGACCCCGGAACGATGTCCCCTTATCAGCATGGGGAAGTATTTGTCACTCAGGACGGTGCGGAGACAGACCTCGACCTCGGGAACTACGAAAGATTTATCGATGTCAATCTGACCCAGGACTCGAATGTTACCTCAGGGCAGATATACAGTTCCGTAATTTCCAAAGAAAGGCGCGGCGATTTTCTCGGCGGCACGATACAGGTAGTTCCCCATGTTACCAATGAAATCAAGAGCCGCTTCAAAAAGCTGGCGGAAAAATCGAAAGCGGACGTTATTCTCATCGAGGTCGGCGGTACGGTGGGGGACATCGAAGGGTTACCATTCCTGGAAGCAATCCGTCAGATGAGAAAGGATGCCGGACGCGATAATGTCCTGTACATTCACGTGACGCTGCTCCCTTACCTCAAATCGAGCCAGGAGCTCAAGACCAAACCCACTCAGCACAGTGTCAATGAATTACGCAAGATAGGTATCCAGCCGGATGTGATTATCTGCCGCAGCGATTACCCGATCCCGGACAGCTTGAGAGACAAAATCTCGCTCTTCTGCGATGTCGAGAAAGAGGCGGTCATTCCTTTGCCGACAGTTTCGACGGTTTACGAAGTGCCGCTGGTGCTCGAGGAGAAGAAACTGGGACAACTGATTATCGATAGACTGGCCCTCGATGTAAAGCAGACCGACCTGAAAGAGTGGCGCAGTTTAATCACGCGTCTCAAAGAACCTCATGAGCCGGTCAATATCGCACTGGTCGGCAAATATGTAGAACTGGAAGACGCCTATTACTCGGTGAGGGAGTCGCTGAAACACGCAGCAATTCAGCATAACAGGGATTTGAATATTATCTGGGTGCAGTCCGAGAACCTGAAAAAACCCGAAGAAGTCGATTCGCTCCTGAAAACAGCCCAGGGTATAATCGTGCCGGGCGGTTTCGGTATCAGAGGCATCGAGGGTATGGTCCAGGCGGCGAGATATGCCAGAGTCAATAAGATACCTTACCTGGGGCTGTGTCTGGGAATGCAGGTGATGGTAATCGAATTCGCCCGTTACGCATTCAATTCGGACAACCCCAATTCTACCGAATTCGACCCTGCGACGGAGTATCCGGTCATCGACCTGATGTCCGATCAGAGGGCTATCGCCGGCATGGGGCATACGATGCGGTTGGGTAATTACCCGTGTAAGCTGGTGAAGGGGACACATGCGGGTGGAGCTTACGGAGAAGAGTTGATACAGGAGCGACACCGCCATCGCTATGAATTCAATAATAATTTCCGGCAGTCTTTGCAGGGAAAGGGACTGGTTTTAAGCGGACTTTCGCCGGACGGCAATCTGGTCGAGATATGTGAAGTAGTGGACCATCCATGGATGGTGGCCTGCCAGTTCCACCCGGAGTTCGGCTCCCGTCCCAATCAACCGCACCCGCTATTCCGCGACTTTATCGGCGCTGCTAAAGATATCCTCAGGGAAGGTGCACAACCTGAGTTGCCGCTGACGAATTGAGATGGTTATATCCTGCTTACAGCGAGGGAACGCCATAAAGATAGTTGCAAAAGACATAATGTAGATGTATAATCAATCTGAATTACTCGCACAAGCCGGTATTTATGAATCCCCGCTGTTGTATTTCCGCCCGAAAAGCGGTAGCATATATTCCAACGTTGTCTCAAATGTATTATTACGGACGGGAACCGTCCGTTTACCGATGCCGGCGCCAGCCGTTTCCTCAGTGATCGAGGAAGCATCTCTCGATGATGAGTAACTGAGATGCCGGGCCGTTTTAGTGAGCACGCTTGATTTTGCTCTTTTATATTCACATTCTTAATATAGACGATTATCATCATTGTAAAATCGATTGAAAACGAATCTACAACATTCGAACAGAGGAAGTTCGGGCGGAGGTCAAAAAATGGATATCAGTCAATTGGAAAACAAAAGTAAGGAAGAGCTACTCGAGATAGCGAAAGAAATGGAGCTATTTGACTGCTCGAACATGGAGAAGCCGGAAATTATCAGACGCCTGCTGCAAGCGGGTGCCGAAGCACAGAGCAACCCGGCTGCCGAGTCGCAGAGCAACCCGGCTGCCGAATCACAGAACAGCCCGGCAACCGAATCACAGAACAGCCTTGTCTGTAGCGGCATTCTGGAAATAATGCCGGACGGCTATGGCTTTTTACGACAGAGCACTTTACTTCCCAGCCAGTCCGATATTTATGTTTCCCAGTCGCAAATCAGGCGTTTCGGTCTGCGCAACGGCGATAAGGTTACCGGACAGGGCAGGCCTGCCAGAGCAGGGGAAAAATACATCAGTCTGCTCAGAATCGAAGCCATTAACGACCTCAATGCCGAAAATGCTAAAAACCGTCCTTACTTCGCTTCTCTGACTCCTACTTTCCCCGATAGACTGATTAATCTGGAAATCCCGGGGAACAGTCTCTCGACCCGACTCCTCAATTTGATAGCTCCTGTCGGCAGAGGACAGCGCGGACTGATTGTTTCTCCGCCGAAAGCCGGCAAAACTATACTGCTCAAATCCATTGCCAATGCCATCACTACCAATTATGACGATATTCACTTGCTCGTTTGCCTCATCGGCGAACGGCCCGAAGAGGTTACGGATATGCGGCGCTCCGTCAAAGGCGAAGTTGTCGCCGCTACCTTCGACGAACCGGTCGAGAACCATACCCGCGTGGCAGAACTGGCTCTAGAAAGGGCAAAGCGCATTGTGGAAAGCGGCAAAGACGTGGTTATCCTGCTGGACGGGATTACCCGTCTGACGCGTGCTTATAACCTGGCGATGCCGTCGAGCGGACGTACGCTCTCCGGCGGTATCGACCCGGCGGCACTTCACCCCGCCAAGCGCTTTTTCGGCGCTGCCAGAAACACTGCCGAAGGCGGCAGCCTGACCATCCTTGCCACCTGTCTGGTAGATACCGGCAGCCGTATGGACGACCTTATTTACGAAGAGTTCAAAGGCACGGGTAATATGGAAGTGCACCTCGACCGACGCCTCGCGCAACGCCGTATTTATCCTGCCATCGATATCGAACTCAGCGGCACCAGGCGCGAAGAGCTGCTGATTGATGAATCCACCTTACAGAAGGTGTGGCTACTGCGGCGTATGGCGGCAATGATTTCCGCCGATTCCGTGAACTTTGTCGAAGCTACAGAGAGAGTGCTGGAACGTCTCAAAAGAGCGAAGACCAATGCCGAGTTCCTGGTAAATCTTACTAAAGACGTCGATTAGGAGCGCCGAGTTTTAATCATTCTGGATGACATTTTTTATGGATTCCAGCCTCCGCTGGAATGGTAGATAAACAAAAATGCGGAGGTCATGGTGACAGGTAACCTGATAAACGAGCAGTTGAAACAGTTACCGACCAGCCCGGGTGTTTACCTGATGAAAGGCGCCGACGGCACGATTCTTTATGTCGGTAAAGCCGCCGACCTGAATAACAGGGTCCGCTCTTACTTTCAGGCTTCCTCGAAGCTCGCTCCGAAAATCCAGCAGCTGGTTGCCGAGGTCAATGAGCTGGAATTCTTTATTACCTCTTCCGAGTATGAAGCACTCATCCTGGAAAATAATCTCATTAAAAGGTACCGGCCGCACTATAACGTGCGATTTAAGGACGATAAAACCTATCCTTATATCAGAATCGATATTAACGAAGACTGGCCCGCGATTTCGCTTACACGGCGTTTGAGGGACGACGGGGCCCGCTACTTCGGCCCGTTTACCAATGTTAGGTCGGTGAAGCAGACCCTGAAAGTGCTGGAGGGCATATTCCGTCTCCGCACCTGCAGCCGGAATATTACCGGTACGGACAAACAGCCCTGCCTCAAATATCATCTCGGGCATTGTCTGGCGCCCTGCATCGGCGCTGTCGATAAAGAAGAATATCGGGAAGCGATGACACAGGTCAGTCTCTTTCTGGAAGGCAAAGGGGAAAAAGTCGTTCGTGAGCTCGAGCGACAGATGAACGCAGCCGCCGAAGTTTTGGACTTCGAAAAAGCGACGAAGCTGCGCGACCGCATTCGCGCTATCAGGGATGTCATCGAGGGACAGAAGGTTGCTGCTAAAGTCAGCGGTGAAGAAGATGCGATTGCCTTCGTTACCGATAGGGACCAGGCTTATGTGCAGGTGTTCTTCGTGCGTGGGGGAAAGCTCATCGGCAGGGAGAGTTTCGCCCTGACCGGTACCAGCGCCGAGGAGCCGTCGCAGATTATGACCAGCTTCGTGAAGCAGTTTTACAGTTCCGCTACCTATGTCCCGCCGTTACTACTGCTCCAGTACCCCATCGAAGATAGGGAAGCTGTTCAGGAATGGCTCAAAAAGAAAAGACAGGGTATCGTCAGGATTTTTGTACCGGAAAAAGGCGATAAGAAAAAGCTGTTGCAGATTGTCGCTGAGAACGCCGCGCAGGGCTTACGGCAGATGAAAATCAAGCAACTCGCCGCTCCATCGGCACTGGATAGTGCTCTGAAAGAATTACAGGAGAAACTCGGTCTGTCAAATTTACCTGTTCGGTTAGAAGGCTATGATATCTCCAATATCCAGGGTAAAGAGGCGGTAGGGAGCATGGTCGTCTTCGAAAACGGCAGACCGAAAACTTCCCACTATCGCCGCTTCCGTATCAAAACAGTGCCCGGAGCCAATGATTATGCAATGCTGCAAGAGGTGCTCAGCCGCCGCTTCAAACATGTCGTCTCCGATAAGCCTGCGGGGGAGACCTGGGGAATTTTGCCCGACCTCGTCCTCATCGACGGCGGGAAGGGCCAACTCAATATCGCTGCGTCGGCGATGAAAGAAGCCGGTGCCGATAAAATACTCGTCGCCAGCCTGGCGAAGGAGAACGAGGAGATTTTCGTCCCGGGTCGTAAAAGCGCAATTGTCCTGCCGCGTAATTCGCCCGGACTCCAGCTGCTCCAGCACCTGCGTGACGAGGCACATCGCTTTGCCGTCGCTTATTTCACGAAGGTACACAGGAAGAAGACGTTCACGTCGTCACTCGACGGCATAAACGGTATCGGGCCCCGGCGTAAAAGGGCTCTGTTAAAACAGTTCGGCACGACGAGAGCTATCAGGGACGCCTCGCTGGAAGATTTGAAGGCGGTAAAAGGCATCACTCCCGCACTGGCGGAGAGATTGAAAGAGCAACTGGGGTAATATCCACCCCGGGAAGAGATTACTTCTTCGTAAAAGTCGAAGCCGAGGTAACACTGATATTCCGCAGGGTCGGGTTGCCGCTGTAATACATTCTGGAAGCGCCGCTGACATTGGCATCCAATCTGCCACTGACGGCGATAGTGGCATTGCTGGCACCGCTGACCCTGAAATTACCATTGACCATCGGTAACAGCTCCAGTTTACCGCCGCTGGCGCCCGAGATATCCGCGGTGATGCTTTCGGCAGTACCTGTCAATTCGATAGTGCTGGCGCCGGAGATATTGAAGTTACCGTCCGCTATCGTCAAATTGCCGCTCATCCGGCTGGCACCCGATACTTCGATATGGCAGTTCCCTGTTTTTATATCCGTCAGTTCCAGGCGGCTGGCGCCGGAGACTTCGAACACGGTGGTAGAAGTAGAACTGAAGCCGGTAATCTGCGTTTTCGAAGCCCCGGAAACAACGAGGCTTAACAGGTCGGGCATAGTAATGACGGCTTTCTGAGTGGTGTTGATGTAGGTGTGGTTCCTTTGCAATCCGATGTGCAGGGTACTGCCGGATTTCCTGATGTCCAGGTAATCGAAGATATTGGTATTGGTGGTAATCGAGAGAGCGAAAGAGTCCGCCCTGGTTATTTCAGCCTCGAAGGCATTGTCGATTTCCAGCCTGGTGAAGTCGGCATAATCAAGAGTCCTGGTTTCTATGGTGCCGCTGCCGGTGACCGGTGAGCCGATAGTGCCGCTACAGCCCGTTAACGAGATAATCATAACCAGCATCAGGACCGTCGGGATTATCACTCTCTTCATGCACCTATCCTCCCTGGAGATTTTTGCGGACGATATACGGAATATTATTTCTTCCTCGCCCTGTATTTCTCGTCAGCTCCGGCGAAGAGTTTTTCTTCTTCCTCGGTAAGCAGGGCGAGCTTCGGTATCGCAGTCGGTTTACCTTCGGGGTCGAGTGCCACCATCACGAAATTAGCGGTCAAAACAGGGATTCTTTCCTCGGTGGTCAGGCTTTCTGCCTCCACTTCTACTCGCACTTCCATCGAGGAGCGACTGGTGAATATGAGTTTGGCATTGATGATGACCAGATTTCCGACACGTACGGGTTTGTGAAATACGATATCGTCCACTCTGGCGGTAACGACGTTGGAGTGCGCATGGCGGGCAGCGACTACTCCGGCGGCATTGTCCATCAACTTCATCATCTCGCCGCCGTGTACGAAGCCTGCCGGGTTTGCCTGCTCCGGCAGCATCAGCTGTGCCATTTCCACTGCGGAATGCCCGACTGTCCTGCCGGCAAACTCCGCTCCCGCGTTCAGACCGTCCAGCAGTTCTTTGAAGTTTTTCTCGTGGTTCGCTTCCACTTTCGTGACCCTGCGGAAGAAGTCGGCAATCTCAGTGAACCCTTCCTTCGCGGCTATTTCCGCCGCTTCGGGATAAAATCTGGCAACCTGCTTGTGCTCGCTTTCAATTGCCCGCTGGAGGTTTTCGACGATATCGCCAATCTCGCCGATGAAATCGGACTCGTGGCCGGCGTGCTCCATTTCATTTTGTGCGGTGGAATCGAACATGTCCGCGATTGGTGCCAGCCCGGTCTCACGCGCTACCCCTGCAAATTTCCGATACAGGAAATGTGCCCGCAATTCCATGACGAGAGACCTGTGCAAAATTTCTTCGGTTTTGCTGCCTTTCAGTTCCACCTTTTACCTCCTGTGAATGTTTGACGATTCAAGCGTATTTTGTTATATTTGTTTGAGTGGCAGGATAGCTCAGTTGGTAGAGCAGAGGACTCATAAGCCCTTGTCCTCCATTTACATTCGTTATAAAATATTACCGGGTGGGATAGCTCAGTAGGTTAGAGCGAGAGATTCATAAACTCTAGGTCGTGG
>JAFGHZ010000082.1 GCA_016929875.1 Dehalococcoidales bacterium | reverse complement strand
GGAGATGTCGAAATCGATTCGAAACTCGCTAAAGCCATTCTCTCTAATTCGAGCTACCTTAAAGACGATTCTACAGCGCATCTTCAGGAGCACTCTATCGAGGTGCAGTTGCCGTTTATTCAGTATTTCAAACCGAACTTCAAGTTCGTGCCGATTGTTCTGTCGCATGCCGATGCCTCGGTGTGTCGCAATATCGGGCATGCGATTGCCAGAGCTGTCAGAGATTCCGGCAAAGAAACGTTGCTGGTGGCTTCCGGCGATATGAACCACTACGAATCGCAGAAAATAACGACTACTAAGGATGGGAAAGCAATCGAATCCATTTTGAAGCTGGAACCGGATGAGCTTCTGGAGAGGGTAAAGGAATTTAAAATTTCGATGTGCGGCTACGTCACCGCCGCCTGTCTGATTTACGCTGCCAAGGAACTGGGCGCGGAGAAGGCGGAGATGGTCAAATATCAGACCAGCGGCGATGTTACCGGTGATTACTCGGAGGTAGTAGGCTATGCCGGTATTCTGTTGAAGAGTAGAAATGAATCCCCGCAGGTTAGGCTGGCAAGAGAAACCGTAGAGAATTATATCAGGAACGGTAAAATCCCTGCACCGAAAGATATCCCTCGCGAGATGAAGAGTAAAGCCGGAGTGTTCGTTTCTTTGCATAAAGGCGAAGAATTGCGCGGGTGTATTGGCACCATCGAGCCGTCCGAAGATAATATTGCGCGGGAGATTATTCAAAATGCCGTCAGTGCAGCTACTCAAGACCCGCGATTTTTTCCGGTGACGGTAGACGAACTCCCGCAATTGAATTACAGCGTCGATGTTTTGACCGAGCCCGAATTGGTCAAGAGTGAAAAGGAATTGGACCCGAAGAAATATGGGGCGATTGTCGAGGCAGGCTGGAGGAAGGGGCTTTTGCTGCCCGATCTCGAAGGCGTGGATACGGTGGAGCGACAACTCGAAATCTGCCGGATGAAGGCGGGCATCGAGCCCTGTGAGCCGGTGAAACTCTACCGTTTCGAGGTGAGGAGATATAAATGACACTTGTGTCATCCCGATGCAAACCGGGTCTCGCAATCTCGTTGACACAACGACTCTTGGAGAAGTGAGATTGCTTCGGATACGGAGTTCATCCTGAGAATGACGAAGGGTAACCTCGCAATGATAGAGTAGTCTAGCGCAGATGCTGTTTTTGTTTTATAGTAACTGAGAAGCTAAAAATGGACATGTTCGAAAAGCAGTTCGAGGAATTGAAGAAAAAGGAAGCGCCGCTGGCGGCGCGGATGCGTCCGACCACGCTTGGAGAATTTGTCGGTCAGGAACATCTGGTCGGTCCGGGTCGTGTTTTCAGGAAAGCTATCGAGTCCGGCCAATTGCCGTCGATGGTGCTCTGGGGACCACCGGGAAGCGGGAAGACAACACTGGCTTTCATCATTGCCAATACCACGGCTTCACACTTCAGCTCTGTCAGTGCCGTTACGGCAGGTGTCGCTGATTTGCGTCGCATCATCGCAGAAGCGAAAGAACGCAGGAAGCTGTACCAGCAGAAAACGATTCTGTTTATCGATGAAATCCACCGCTTCAATAAATCCCAGCAGGACGCCGTTTTACCTTTTGTGGAAGACGGCACGATTACGCTGATTGGTGCTACTACTGAAAACCCGTCATTTGAAGTCATTTCTCCATTACTGTCGCGTGCCCGCGTTTTCACATTGAAACCATTGACCGAAGAGGAAATCGGGGCCATTATCCGCGGGGCATTGCAGGATAAGGAAAGAGGGCTGGGCAATATCAGCGTTGAGATTGAAGATGATGCTCTCAAACAATTGATTACGGTGTCGAATAGCGATGCTCGTATTGCTCTCAATGCTCTGGAACTGGCGGCAATGACGACCCTTCCTGATAAAGACGGTAAGCGGCATATTTCTTTGCCAATTATCGAAGATGCCCTGCAACACCGGGCTTTGTTTTACGACAGGGCAGGGGAGCAGCACTACGATTTAATTTCGGCACTGCATAAGTCGCTGCGGGATTCCAACCCGGATGCCACTCTTTACTGGCTGGCAAGGATGCTCGAAGCCGGAGAAGACCCGCTTTATATTGCCCGCCGACTTGTCCGGGCCGCTACGGAAGATATCGGTATGGCCGACCCTCAGGCGCTGGTGGTAGCAATGGCGGCACAGCAGGCGATTCATTTCATCGGTATCCCCGAAGGTAATCTGGCGCTGGCGGAAGCGGCAGTCTATCTGGCAACGGCTCCCAAAAGCAACGCGCTTTATATCGCTTATTCACGATTGCAGGGCGAGGTGAAGAACGGAAAGAATGAGCCGGTGCCTCTTCACCTGCGTAATGCCGTAACCAGACTGATGAAAGATATCGGTTATGGCAAAGACTATAAATACGCTCATGATTTCCCGGGACATGTTGTCGAACAGCAGGACTTACCGGATTCCTTGAAAGGCAGGCGGTTCTATTTCCCCGGCGAACTGGGTTATGAAAGACAGGTTGCCGAACGGCTCAAGACCTGGCGTACCATCAAGAAGACGTCCGGTGAGAACAGACAAAAGACAGGCTGAATTTCGACCTTGTCACTTCGTATCTTGATATGGAGAATGCAATGAGAGAATATTGAATTCTCCACACATTGATTTGATTATAAACTGGCGATATAATTGGTGTTCATGGACAAGATAAAAATCCTGCTGGCGGAAGACCATGTCATCGTGCGTGAGGGGACACGCGAACTGATACGACACGAAGATGATATGGAAGTCGTTGGTGAAGCAGGTGACGGTGAAGAAGCTATTAAACTTACAATTCAGACAAAGCCTGACGTCGTCATTATGGATATCGCCATGCCGAAGCTTAACGGCATCGAAGCTACCAAGCGCATCAAAGCTCTTCTTCCCGCGACGGCTATTCTGATTCTGACAGCTTATGACAACGACCAATATGTTTCGGCACTTCTGGAAGAGGGTGCTTCGGGCTATCTTCTCAAGAATGTGAAAAGCAGGGAATTAATCGATGCTGTGCGTGCTGTGTATTCCGGTGAGTCGGTGCTTCATCCCGAAATTGCCCGTAAAGTGCTGAATCGTCTCGCTATGCCCGGCGTAAAACAGAAGCCGGGGTCGGTCCCGTGTACTCTCAGTGGAAGGGAACTGGAAGTACTGAAGATGGCCGCTAAAGGTTTAAGTAAGCGGGAAATCGCCAAAAAGCTTTTTCTCAGTGTCCGTACGGTTCAGGCTCATCTCGGGAATATTTTTAATAAACTCGGTATCGGCTCCCGGACCGAGGCTATTCTTTACGGATTGAAGAAGGGCTGGTTTTCAGTGGACGACCTGCCCTGATAGTGTCGGGTGAATAATACCCGCATATGCCGGATAATCGTTCCTCAATAAGTATTTAAGTATTTAGTCCTAATACTCGGTCATTTTCAGTAAGCGTAAACTATTAGTCTCGAACGTAAATAATGAGTACTCGTACCAGCGACAAATGTATCCTCCCGCAGAAGCTAGAAATATTACATACTTTAGTATTTGAGTTAGGGCCGTTTCGTGCTATTATTTAGAAAGAACAGGACGACGGAGGCATGATGCACTGAGAACCGGTGGTTGGTGGGGTGGTGATGACAGTGTCATTTTTTCTTTCCGTAATATTCGTCTGGTTTATTAAAATCAAAAGATTTTCTATCTCCGGTCGCAAGGTCCCATATTGGATGACTGACGGCGAACCTATCAAGTACGGGAAGAAAGCTGACAAATAGTCTTGTTCGGTTGAAACGAGGTAGATTTTAGGTTTTTCCTTTATTCCGGAGGTGTTTCGATGTCCGTCGGTGTGAAAACCCAGAATGGTGTCGATCGGGAAATCGTTTATGGGATGAGGCGTGCAGGTGTGCCAATGCGTGAGATTGCGGAGAAGGTCGGCAGAAGCAAAGAAAGGATAAGACAGATCCTGGCGAAAGGTCTGGGTTCAACGGACCACGAATTATTATCGACTTTACAACTCTGTAACCAGACCGGTTTACCGAGAAATAGAATAGTAGAGCTGTATCGAAGCAAGACTATCACTCCGGCGACGAAATGGAGTGCGGGCAGTCGGGATTATCTTTTGTGGACGCCGGAAACGGCCGAGAAAATCAGAGGATATTATAAAACACACCGCCTCTGTAAGATTTGTCAGAGGCCTCTTCCCAAAAATCGTATTTTATTCTGCTCCGATGGATGCCGTCAGGAGAGACATAAATATAAGTATATGACATCCGAAGAGAAACAGAGGGTACTGGCAAACATCCGCCGGTATCGAGAAAGACGCAAAGCGTCAGG
>JAFGHZ010000081.1 GCA_016929875.1 Dehalococcoidales bacterium | reverse complement strand
TTACCCTTTTTCATCATAGCTTTTCCTATGCAACGGATACTATAACATATTCATTTATTCACTGTCAATAGACCTTACAGGCTCAACCTTTAACTAATTTAATAAAAATTTTCGAGTGTGTTATAATGACTGCGTACACGGGCCTGTAGCTCAGTTGGGAGAGCGCTTCGTTCGCATCGAAGAGGTAAGGGGTTCGAATCCCCTCAGGTCCACCAGAACCCCTTACCGTTCCACCGCCCCAAGTAACAAATAATAAATCCGGTTTATTGGTTTGTCACACTACCCAAGACATATGTTCTGAAGGACTGGTCGACAAAAGTACCTTCTTCTCTACTGGTAGTAAACACGCACACTATGTCGGCATCCGGGGCCACGAAAATTCTCTGGCCTAAGGCACCGGACGCGCTGTAGTATCCAAACGAAGAGTTGACCCACCACAGATATCCGTAGTTATTTTTTATATTGAAGGTCGATTTATTCACCCAGCCCGAGGATATAATCTGCTTGCCGTCCCAGACGCCGTTGTTGAGAAAAAGGTAGCCGAATTTTGCCATATCGCGGGGCGTCATGTACAAATAAGAACCGCCTGACGCGATTCCCTGAGCATCTTTGTCCCACCTTGCGGACGTTATACCGATAGGCTTGAACAAATGCTCGCCGGCAAATACATCCGCACTGACACCGGTGGCTTTCGAGATAATAGCGGATAGCACCTGGGTATTCCCTGTGTTATAGTTGAAAATCACGCCCGGCTCAAATGCCATCGGACAGTCGAGTACGTATTGAACATAATTGCCGCTTACCATCGCCTGGTAGAGGCTATTGCGTGAATCGGCATAGCTGTAACTGATTTCATTCCACTGAAAACCCGAGGTCATCGTGAGAAGGTCCTCTATCGCCATCCTGCGCTTCCGTTCGTCCATGTTGGCAATAGTTCTGTCCGTGAAGAAACTCACGACTTTCTGGTCGACACCCTGAATGTAACCTCTATCGATAGCAATACCAATCAGGGCAGACGTGAAACTCTTGGTCGCGGAGTAAATTATATGAGGGGTGTCGCGGTCGTAAATGGAATTTTCCGCATATTCCTCCCAGACAAGATAGCCGTGACGGATTACCAGTACCGAATCGATACCATGGTTCCCTGACTTGATAACATCCATCAGCTGCTGTAATTTAGCCGAATCCATCCCCTGGGCTTCGGGAGTAGAAGTTTGCCAGTCCTCGGTAGGCCAGTAATCACGAGGTATCGGAGGTTCGCCTGCCGCGGTTGTGGTTATGGGCGTCGCGGTCGTTGTGGTTGTCGTGGCCGTTGTAGCTGTAGTTGCCGCAGTTGTTGCAGTTGTCGTGGTTGTTGTAGTCGTCGTGGTTGTTTCGGCTAGCGTGGTTGTCGTGGTCGTTGTAGTTGCCGCAGTTGTTTCGGTCGTCGCGGTCTTTCCAGTTGTCGTCGTGGTCG
Source organism: Dehalococcoidales bacterium (assembly GCA_016929875.1). Classification (GTDB taxonomy): domain Bacteria; phylum Chloroflexota; class Dehalococcoidia; order Dehalococcoidales; family Fen-1064; genus Fen-1064. The sequence goes on along the minus strand of JAFGHZ010000081.1, from coordinate 4,315 downwards.
TGGTTGTTGGATGGGAGCAGGAGGACGCTAAAAGCAAGGTAGCAAGGACAATAACAACATTAATGATGCGCAGAGAATTCTTCACCTGTTCCCCTCAGTAACTATATATTTCCGAAAGGGAATTATATCATCTACCTTTGCCATATTAAATATACCAAATCATACGCTTTTTTAATCATAAACTGTGTACAATAAAAAATTCAATTCCTCAGGTCCACCATTGCCCTTCACCATACTTTCCCCGATGTTTCGTTATAAGACATAACAGCATCTGCTTTGTTCGGTTTCATCATCCTCAAACAATATATATAATAAAGGGGACAAAAAGGAGACCCTTTGTTAGAAGATGAGCAAATAGTCGCTATGGTAAGAAACGGTAACACAGGGGCTTTTGCCGACGCTGTGGAGCGTTACCAGTCACCTATCGCCGGCTATTTATATCGCTTAACGGGCGATTACGAAGCAGTCCGGGACTTAACACAGGATACCTTCGTTCAGGCTTTCAAAAGTCTAATCAAGACAAAAACCGATATCTTACTCAGGGCATGGCTGTACGGCATCGCTACCAATAAGGCATTGCAATATCGTCGCCGCAAAAGAATCCTCAAATTCGTTTCACTGGATAAGTACCTCAAAACAGACCCTCCCGACAGAGACGACCAGGCTGACAGAGTCGGAGAAAAGATAATGGTAGAAGCGACACTACTCAAGATACCGGAGGAGCAAAGGGTTTGTATGCTGCTTCATTTTGTAGAGGGTTTTAAATACAGGGAGATCGCGAAAGCTCTGGGTATATCAGAGGACGCGGTACGCATGAGAGTAACCAGAGGCAGCCAAGAATTCCGCAGGCGGTACACAGGGAGTGAGACGGATGAATTGTAGAGATTTCGAAGAAATGCTGTCGGCTTATGCAAGTGGTGAGCTGTCGCCAGCACAACGTGAAATTATCGAGAGGCATTTAACAGATTGTGCCGATTGCAGGACAGCTTTAAGCGATTTTCAAAAGGTGAGACAGCAAGTCTCGTCCCTAAAGGCCGATGAGCCAACAATCGATATCAAAGACGCTGCTATGGCGAAAATAAAAAGCATCGCCGCGGTTTCTCCCGCCAAACGCCGGCTACGCCGTTCACTGGCGGTGGTACCCGCTGCCGTCGCAGTTGTGCTTCTTGCAGTACTACAACCATGGAATTCGTTTACACCGGAGAATATGATAGCAAAAGCACAGGCCGCGATTGCCAATCTTCAGTCTTATAGATTTTCCGCACAATCTGTTAACTCAAATGGAGAATACACGGAAACGCAGATTGAATTCTCTGCTCCCGACCGCTATCACTTTATACAAACGGGAAACGGAGGAAACCAGGAATTCATTCTTATCGAAGATAAACTATATTATAAAGATGTACCTCCGTTTCAATTAGTAAGAGGGGCCCAGCTCAGTGCAGCATCGCTATCACTTTCGGATATGCTTACCAGAGAGGCAACCGCGAAATTACTCGACTATCTAATCGATGTCAATAATCTTACGGACGATACAGTCGACGAGACAGACTGTCTCCATTACAGGGGAACTTTCGACCATGAAAAGGAATTGAGAGAGATGTGGCTTCCTATGCAGGAGATGGGGATACATCCGCCAAGCGATGAAGCTATGGAAGAAATGCTTGCGGAATGCCGCTCGAGCGGGCGCTCGACCACAATCGAACTATGGATCGGCAAAGACGATCACCTCATCCGTAAGATGATAATAGACGACCAAACAGCAAGTAATAACGGCGAAACGCAGTCCTCCATCAAGAATTTCAGGTTCTACGATTTTAACCAGCCGGTTATAATTGAAGCTCCAGTTGACTCGGGGGACAATCTACTGTCCGGCTGGTTTTCGACTTCTCCCGAGTACCCGCATATCGGCGCTGATATCCAGACTGAGGTGAATAACTACGATCCATCAAACCGCAGAGTAAATTACAGTATAACCCTGACTAATATTGCTACGGAGACACTCAAGGATGTGGATTTTAGATTTTGTTTCATTCCCTCCAATCCTGACTCGAAAATCTGGGTTAGCTGGGACAGTGAGCAAACTACAAGCGGGCCGTTCACTCTAAGCACAGGGGAATCTTTAAATTACAGCTGCACTTTCGGTTATGACGCCACGAGTATCAGCCCGGAAACAATATCGGAGACCATAGAAAATTCGTACGTCGAAATGGAATATCTCGCTCCTGACGGGCAGAAAAAGTCAGAGCTGTTCCACTTCGAAGCTCCGCAATCCCTCTATACTCTACCGACCGATATACCTCCATACCTAACGACAGTAGAGCTTATAGCTTCGGGAGAATACCGGATAGAAGAGTCGGGAGCAACGTACGCAGACTGCGGCACTACAGGGGAAATCGACGGAAAAGAGTACCTTTTCATCCAAGTCAATACCGGAGGGGCGGAGACGCCAACTCCCCCGGGTATCCTGATACTTGATATTCAGGATAAAGACAACCCCCGAAAAACGACCTACATCAGTATCGATGGTGATTCCAGTTATATCAGATGCACGGCCCTGTACGGGACAGTACTTTATGTGTCCACCTCCGACTCGCTCCGGGTTTTCGATGTCTCCGAGCCTGTTGTACCCGTGGAATTGTCACGGTTATCAGGACTACACCCAACCCAGATGGTCATTTCAGGAGAATACGCCTTTATCTACGACGGGAACAACGGCATCATCACCCTCGACCTTGAAGACCCGGCAAATCCCGAAGAAATCGGCTTTCTCCCGTTATCATCCTTAAACAGTGTTCAACTGTATACTTACGGCAATTACCTCTTTACCGAAATAGACGATATTCTTTATACCATCGACATTTCAACACCTTCATCATTAAGGATTGTCAGTGAATATTCTTTCGGCACATATCACGTTACAAGTATCAGCCTGTCAAACGATTACGCTTATGTAGCTTTATACACCGACGATACGTCCGGAATATCGGTACTGGATATATCGGACCCGGCAAATCCACGGAAAATAGCTTTCCTCGAATTAAAAGACCAGAAGTTATGGGGGCTACTTTTTGCGTCGGGCGAAAGGGTTTACGTATTAACAGCCAATCGTTACGGCGTCATAGACCCAACCAAATGGAAAATCGTTATAATCGATATTTCCAATCCAGCCCAACCGGTGCAACTGGGTTATGGGATACTTCCGGATCCATCGAGCTTTTTCGATTACACATACGGCGGTTATACCTTCTCTCACTATGGTATCGGGCATTATCTCTACTGGTTTATCGGAAACTCGCCCAATTCGCCCGTTATCGAAATTATAGATTTATCTGAACCGTAAACAGACTACCGTAATCACTTTTATCCGTTTTCAGGTACGCCCTTCAGGTCGTAAACCATCGCTTCATCGATACGCACGGGGACGATTTGTCCGATGGGGACTTTACCTTTGACCAGGACTAGACCGTCGATTTCAGGGGCGTCGCGGTAACTTCGCCCCACCGAAACACCTTGCCCGAAGCCCTCAATCAACACATCCAGATTACGCCCGACAAAGGCACAGTTTCGCTCCAGCGAGATTTGTTGCTGCTGCTCCATCAGTCGTTGCAGACGTTCTTCTTTTACCTCATCGGGAACAGGGTCACCGAGCGGTTCACAGGAAGTACCTTCTTCGAAAGAGAATTTGAACGCCCCTACCTTATCGAAACGAATCTCTTCGACGAAATCGAGAAGTGATTGAAATTCTTTCTCTGTCTCACCGGGATAGCCGACGATGAAGGTGGTACGCAATGTAAGGTCGGGCATAGCCCGGCGCATTTTCCCGATGGTCCTGCGGACCCAGTCGACATCCGTCGGACGGCGCATCCGCTCGAGAACTTCCGGGTGGGCGTGCTGCAGAGGCATATCGAGGTAATGTAATATCTGCTTGTGTGCCGACATCACCTCAATCAGTGCGTCGGTAACATAGCCGGGATAGGCATACATCACCCGGAACCAGTCGACTTCCGGTACAGTTTTAGTTAAATCAGTGAGCAAATGGACCAGGCCGTTTTTCAAACCAAAATCACGGCCGTAGTCGGTAGTATCCTGGGCAATCAGGACGATTTCCCGCACGCCCTGTTCCTGCAAAAAGCGTGCCTCCGATAAGATAGATTTTACGGGGCGACTGATGGCAGTGCCTTTAATCAAAGGGATAGCACAAAAAGCACAGGGACGGCGGCAGCCGTCGGCAATTTTCAAATAGGCACTGGCGCCCTGTATCGAGACACACCGAACGCCGCGTTCATCGGTCCCGACAGTCGCTGTTTCAGGG
>JAFGHZ010000080.1 GCA_016929875.1 Dehalococcoidales bacterium | reverse complement strand
GTTCTAATTGACGGAAAGGCTTGGTAATATAATCGTCTGCTCCCCACTCCAGTCCCTTGACGACATCCGACTCTTCGGTCCTGACAGTAAGAATAATCGTTGGAACAGTAGAGAAACGCCGTATCTGTCGCAATACCTCAAAACCGGTAATATCCGGTAATCCCAGATCGAGAATGACAATGTCCGGCTGTTCGGTTTCGACGAACTCCACCCCTTTCTGTCCGAGTCGCGTAGAAATCACCTTCGCTTCAGGCCAGCGGATCTGGAAAGCCAGGGATATTGCATCCACAATCTCTTTATCGTCTTCGATAACCAGAACCTTCATCGTCTCTCTCCTAAGTAGTAGTGCCCACCTGGTGGCTAAGAGGTGATACCGGGATAGAAAAGGTGAACGTTGCCCCCTTGCCTTCCTGACTTTGCACCCATATCTTGCCACCGTGCAATTGCACGAGATTCTTACACAATGCCAACCCCAACCCCAACCCACTGAGATGTTCCCGGTCGCTCAATTGTCGATAATAAGGCTGGAACAACCTTCTCTGTTCCGCTTCCGGGATTCCGCGTCCCGTATCCTGAACTTCTACAATGAAAGAACTGCTCTCAACCCGAGCCCTTAGAAAAATAGCACCACCTTCAGGAGTAAATTTCGTAGCATTGATCAACAGGTTCTGTACTATTTGTCGCAGGCGGTCTTCATCCGCCCAGACCATCGGCAGAGACGGAGATAACTTAACCTTCAGAAATTGACCGTTACTGGAAGCGACTATCGACATTTCATTGCCGACTTGATTCAATAACTGAGATACATCCACATGTTTCGGATTAAGGCGCAGCATACCGATTTCACCCCTGGCAAGGTCAAGGAGTTCCCCGATTCTCCTGTTCAGATTAATAGCACCGCGCTGGATATTCTGAGCTACACTTAACCATGGTTCTTCTTTGATGCCGCTAACGAGGAGGTCGCTGGAAGACATAATAGGCGTCAACGGAGTTTTTAATTCATGCACCAGCGCACGTGTAAACTCGACTCTCCGCTGGACCTCGGCTTCTAATTCGCGACGTAGCCTCCGCTCCTTTTCATAGGCTTCCTCCAGTTTTTCCTGCGCTAGTTCACGTTCCGTGATATCCATCGAATGCCCCAGAACGGCGCGCTTGCCGCGATAACGAATGGAAACAACCCCTTCGAGAAGCCACCTTATCTTGCCATCTTTACTCATAATACGGTATTTATATGGCGAAAATCCCTCGCCTTTTAACATCTTGATGGCATTCTCACGTACCGCTCCCCTATCATCCGGATGAACCAAATTCATAGCTTCGGTATTGATGAGTTCGTTCGGACTGCCGGCAGTGACACCGCGGAAATAATCATTAACGAATTTGAATTTGCCGTCCTGTACAATGAAAAGTCCGATAGGCGTACTGTTTCGGAAAATCCGGACGATTTCTTCATCTCGCCTCATCTGGCTTTTCGAAGCTTTTAGCTCGGTTACATGCCGGCGCAGTTCCCTGAGCTCTTCTAACAGTTGTTCTTTAGTTTTAGATTCGTCTTTCATAAAGTCACGCCTAAATTTTACTTCTCCTGGCACAAAACGTCAAATCACCGAACAGGGCAGGCCCTCTGCCACCACCTTTTGACGGAACGACCATCCCTTCCCGAAAAATAAAAAAAGAGAGGGTTACCCCTCTCTTTTTAAAATCAATATTTTGGACCGTCAGGCCAGCGGTGTCATCGTCAGCAATTCTTTGGCAATGTCCGGGTACTTGGCGATAAAGAGAAGTTCGTCCTCCACCAACGGCTGTTGCGCCGCCACATTGGCATATCTCACCAGTTCAAGTATTTTATTAGCTTCCTCAGGGGTTTCAAATTTGATGGCTACTTCACCGGAAAACTTATCCATAATGTGCCTGAACCCTGAAATCCCGCCGTACTGGCCGCTGCATATTTCCCGCCCTGTTTCAACAGTTTCCGGCTGCCCTCTGCCGAGTTCGCCATAGCCGTATAATTCATAGTTCGATGGGTTCTTTAGAACACCGTCGGCATGGATACCGGAAGCGTGAGCGAAGGCATTCGAACCAACGCCGGGTTGGTTGATGGGGATAGGGACACGAAATGCATAACTGGCAAAATTGGCGATCTTCCATGATTTCGACAAATCGACTCCGTTGCCAAGTTGATATTTGTGGGCGAAATCCTTCGATTTCGTAATTGCCAGGAGAACCGCCACAAGGTCGGCGTTACCGGCCCTTTCACCGATTCCGTTCACCGTGGTATTGATATAAGCATCCTGCCCTCCGTCAATCACACCACGGGCACCCGCAATAGAGTTGGCAACCGCCATACCTAAATCGCCGTGGCAGTGGAGTTCAATCGGCAAGTCGACATTCTCAGCCAGTGCTTTTGCCGTTTCATAAATAGTAAACGGGTTGTCATACCCGAGCGTATCACAATATCGCAAACGGGCGGCACCATGTTCCTTCGCCAATTTCCCGAACTCAATTAGAAAATGCAGGTCGGTACGCGCGGCATCTTCGGCATTTACACCGACAGATTCGGCACCTAAAGAACAGGCTGCGTCTACCGATTCCACCATCATTTTCAGAACGTCTTTTTTAGTCTTTCTGCCCTGATACTTCCCCTCAATCATCTGGTTCGAAGTCGAAGTCGAAAGACTAAGATATTTGATTTCCGGTATAAGTTTGTAAGTGAGTTCCACATCTTCGGCAAGCGCCCTTATCCAACCCGATAACCGGATAGGCTTCAAAACACCTCTCTGGGCAAGTTTGAGATTGGCACGAAGATAGTGAGTCTCATGGTGGGTGGTCGGAAAACCGAATTCCGACTGAAAAACCCCCATGTCGTTCAGATACATATTTATCATTGTTTTTTCCAGCTTGGATAAGCCGAGCTTCGCAGTCTGGACGCCGTCACGGTTGGTGACATCGATGATATATATCTTACCCATCATTCCCTCCAGCCATGTCAAGAATACCTCTAACTATAATATAACAGACCGAAGTTACAACAATGTTAAATTTTAGGCCCTTTCAAGTCTGCGTATCACGGCATCGGCAACCTGGGAAGTACCGACGGCCTTATCGGTACTACCGGATCTGAGGTCATATGTAACATTTTTGCCTTCGGCAACTACTGAGGCAATTGCTCTCTCCAGGCGGTTGGCGCTATCTTTTTCGCCAAGATGACGTAACATCAAAACACCGGAAAGCATCATCGCCATCGGATTGACTTTGTTCATACCCGCATACTTCGGCGCACTCCCGTGAGTCGGCTCGAAGACAGCCATTTCATCGCTGAGGTTAGCGCCGGGAGCCACACCCAGACCGCCTATCAGTCCCGCACAGAGGTCGGACAGGATATCTCCATACAAATTCGGGGCCACAATCACATCGAACTGATGCGGTTTCTGCACCAGCTGCATCGTCATGTTGTCCACGATTCTGTCTTCGAACTCGATATCGGAATATTCTCTGGCAACCTCGCGGGCACAGGTAAGGAACAAACCGTCGGAGAACTTCATAATGTTTGCCTTGTGGACGGCGGTGACCTTCCTGCGGCCGTAAGTTCGAGCATATTCAAAAGCGAATTTAACGATACGTTTACTGCGGAACTCCGAAATCGGTTTGATACTGATACCGGAATCAGGACGGATGACGCCGCGCTTGGCCTCGGCGACATATTTAATTAAACCTGCGGCTTCAAGCGTGCCACGTTCGAATTCGACACCGGCATAAAGGTCCTCCAGGTTCTCCCTGACAACAATAAGGTCGACATTCTGATAACGTGACGGCACACCGGAATACGTCTTACACGGACGAAGGCAAACATACAACTCCAGCTCTTTACGCAAAGCTACATTGACACTCCGGAACCCCGAACCAACAGGAGTAGTCACGGGCCCTTTGAGAGCAACTTTGTTCTTTTTGATGGATTCTACGACCGGGGCAGGTAAAGGGGTCCCATATTTTTGCATAGCGGAGGTACCCACTTCGACAATGTCCCAGTTGAGTTTGACGCCCGTAGCTTCCAGGACCCGACGCGCTGCTTCTGTAACCTCAGGCCCGACACCATCGCCCGGAATCAAAGTAACATTATAAGTCATACAACCCCCAAACCTTTACAGCTTGAAATCGCCGTGTTTCTCTATGTAAGGCAAGATTCCGCCTTCATCCAGAATACTGAGCATCACTGCAGGAATCTTCCCGAAGTGAAGCTGCTTGCCGTTACTTTTATCCGAAATAACACCGGATTGAAGGTCTATTTCCAACTCATCGCCATCACGGATATTGTCCGTATCACACACCAGGACAGGTAAGCCCAGATTAATCGCGTTCCTGAAAAAAATACGGGCCACGGATTTCGCCAGGATAGCTTTAACGCCTGCCATCTTGATAACCAGCGGAGCATGTTCGCGGCTTGACCCCAGTCCGAAGTTACTGCCGCCGACGATAAAGTCGCCCTGTTTGACACGCGACGCAAATGTTGGGTCAGCATCCTCCATCACATGCTTGGCAAGCTC
>JAFGHZ010000079.1 GCA_016929875.1 Dehalococcoidales bacterium | reverse complement strand
GCGCGTCTCCGCGAAGAGTTGAAGGTCGCTCTTTTGCCGAAAGACCCTAACGACGAGAAAGATATCATTATGGAAATCAGAGCGGGGGCGGGCGGCGACGAGGCATCGATTTTTGCCGCCGACCTTTTCCGTATGTACAGCCGTTATGCCCAGGCGAAAAGATGGAATGTGGAAGTCATCAACTCCAGCGAGAGCATCGGCGGCGGTTTCAAGGAAATCATCTTTGAAGTCAGCGGTAAGGGCGTATTCAGCCGTCTCAAATACGAAAGAGGCGTGCACCGTGTCCAGCGGGTGCCGGCGACCGAAGCCTCCGGCAGAATTCACACCTCCACGGCTACAGTCGCGGTACTGCCCGAAGCCGAAGAGGTCGATTTGTCCATTGACCCTAACGACCTCAGAATCGATATTTTCCACAGCGGCGGTGCCGGCGGGCAGAACGTAAATAAGGTGGCGACCGCAGTCCGTATTACCCACATACCGACCGGTATGGTGGTCGTCTGCCAGGACGAGCGTTCACAATTGAGAAACCGTCAGAAAGCGATGGCGGTATTGCGCTCGCGCCTGCTCGATATCGAGCGGAGCAAGCAGGAAGAAGAGATGAGCTCGATGCGCCGTTCCCAGGTGGGTACCGGCGAACGCAGTGAGAAAATCCGTACCTATAATTTTCCTCAGGACCGGCTTTCCGACCACCGCATTGGTTTGACGCTCCATAACCTCCCGCGAATTATGGAAGGTGAACTGGACCAGTTGATTGATGCGTTGTCGGCTGAGGAACAGACAAGACAACTGCAGGAACAGACGGAATGACGAGACGTCAGGCTCTCGACCGCGCCAGAGAGCTGATGGTTGCTAAAAATATCGAATCCGCTGCTCTGGAAGCCGAGTTGCTCTTAAGATACATCCTCGAAATCGACCGTGCTCAGCTTTATACCGACCTTGACCTTGAACTGACTCCACGGCAGGAAAAATCTTATCATCGGAGTATCGAGCGCCGTTTGCAAGGCGAGCCGAGCGCATACATCACGGGGCACCGTGAATTTTTCGGTATCGATTTCTTCGTCGATGAAAATGTTTTGATTCCCCGACCTGAAACCGAACTGCTGGTGGAGCAAACGATTATCCGTAGTAAGAATTATGCCGCGCCTCTGATCGCAGATATCGGGACCGGGTGCGGTACCGTCGCAATCAGCCTGGCGCTGAATTTACCCGATTCCCGTATCGATGCCGTCGATATTTCAGGGGCGGCGTTAGCCGTCGCAAAGCTTAATTGCCGGAAGCATAATGTGCAGGACAGGGTTCGTTTACTTGTCGGGAACATGCTGGGACCGCTTCCGGAACCTGCCGATATCATTGTTGCCAATCTACCTTACGTCAGAAGCGCCGAACTGCCCCGAGTGAATACAATCGGTTTTGAGCCGCCTCTGGCGCTCGACGGCGGTAGAGACGGGCTGGATGCAATACGGGCCTTCTGTTTTCAATTACGTGAGAAAATAAAGCCGTCGGGTTGTCTGCTGATGGAGATAGGAGTGGGGCAAAAGGAAGCGGTTACCGACCTGCTTGCCGGGATTTTCCCCACAGGACATATCGAGGTCATCCCCGACCTGAATGGCATCGACCGCGTTGTTGGTTTGTCACTGTCTCAATAACAGTGAAAAGCGATGAACGACACACGTCCGTACGCCGAATGACCGACTTGACCTGATTTCGCTCTGATGCTAAATTTAGTCTAGTGCCCGCGTTTATTTCGAGTCTATATTCTGAGGAGATGGGATGAATATCATTGTTTGCGTGAAACAGATACCCGACCCCGAAGCCCCACCTGCGAGTTTTAAAATCGACCCGGCAACCAATAAAGTGGCACCTCCGCCGAATATTCCGCCAGTCATCAGCCCTTTTGATGAGCAGGCAGTCGAAGCGGCATTGAGAATTAAGGATGCCGGCGGCGCTAAAATTACCATTATCAGCCTGGGCGTTAATCTCTTGAGAGATGTTGTCAAAAAACCCCTGTCGATGGGCGCCGACGAACTGATTTTGCTGGAAGACCCCGCTTTCGCCGACGGCGACAGTTGGGCTACCGCTTATGCGCTGGCAATGGCAATCAAGAAGGTCGGTGCGTACGACCTTATCCTGTGCGGCCGGCAGGCGGCTGACTGGGATTCCGGCCAGGTAGGCTCCTGTATTGCCGAAATACTGGGGCTGCCCCAGATTACCGTCGCTAAAAAACTAGAGGTCCGGGACGGCAAGGTCAAGGTGGAAAGAGTGACTGCCGACGGATACGATGTGATTGAAGCCGGCCTGCCGGCAGTGGTTACCGTCAGCAACGAGCTCGGTACGGCACGTTACGCCACGATTAAGGGCATTATGGCGGCGAAGCGTAAAGAGCCGATTGTCTGGAAACCGTCCGATATCGGTGTCGAAACCGCTAAAATCGGAGCCGCAGGACGCCGTGTCAAAATGCAAAAACTTTTTCAGCCGGTGCGTGAAGGGAAATGCGAAGTTATTACCGGGGAAAATGAAGAAGACGCGGCGGCTAATCTCGCGAAAAAACTCGCGGAGGTAAAACTGCTCTGACGCTGTCCCGGCGGCCGAACGCAGTTCGAATGAAGGAGAAAGACAATGACTGATAATAAAGGCGTTATGATTTTTACCGAGGTGGTCGACGGCAAACTTGCCCCGATTGCCAGAGAATTGTTAGGCTGCGGCAGAAAACTTGCCGGTGAGCTTAAAGAAGAGCTGAGCGCTCTATTGATAGGCAGCGGTGTCGCAGGCGTGGCGGCTGAAGCTACCGCTTATGGTGCCGATAAGGTCTACGTCGTCGATAACGAGCTTCTAAAGGATTACAGGACAGACGCTTTCGTGGGGGTTATCGAGAAGGTTGCCAGGCAGGCAAACCCGAGGATTTTGCTATTGGGCCAGACCAGTACCGGAAACGACCTGGCACCGCGTGCCGCTTTCAGGCTGGGTACAGCAGTGACACTGGACTGTGTTGCCCTGGAAATAGATGCGTCCTCCAAATTGCTTTTGCAGACCAAGCCGGTTTACGGCGGAAATGCCAGAGCGATTTTTACAATGGATACCTTACCGCAGATGGCGACAGTCAGAGCCAAGGCGATGTCGGCACTGACACCGGATAGTGCCAGAAAGGGAGAAGTCGTGACGGTAGATGCGGGATTGGATGCCGCCACTATTAAGACCAACCTTTTACAGAAGGTCGTACAGGAAGTCGAGGGCGTCAAGCTGGAGGATGCCTCTGTTATCGTGTCGGGAGGTAGAGGAATCGGGGGACCGGAGGGTTTCAAAGAGCTGGAAGAACTGGCGAAATTATTCAAGGGTGCCGTGGGTGCCAGTCGACCTCCCTGCGACAACGGCTGGGTACCTACCAGTATTCAGATAGGCTTGACCGGTAAGGTTGTGTCGCCGGAAGTGTATATCGCAGTCGCTATTTCCGGTTCCAGCCAGCATCTCGCCGGCTGTTCCGGTTCTAAGAATATCATTGCCATCAATCGTGACGCCGAGGCGAACATCTTCAAAGAAGCCCGCTTCGGTGTAGTCGGCGATTGGAAGAAAATCATTCCCGCTTTCCAGGCGAAGGCAAAGGAATTACTCGGCAAGTAAAACTGTTCTAGTCGAGAATTAAAGAGGGAGAGCTAAACTTTCCCTCTTTTTTGTTTTGTATTTTACGGGAGAGAGTTTACTGTAAAATCGGGGGTTCTTCTTCCTGCGGAGGCGGTGTTGTTTGAATGCCCTCTTTTGCCAGTTCTTCGTCGAGCAGTTCTTTAAGGCGTGCCGCCCGCGGGTACCCGATTTGCAAGCGTCGCTGCAGGAACGAGGTGGAAATTTGCCCGCCATGCTCCAGAGCGATTTTCTTGGCTTCTTCCAGCAGTACGTCTTTGGGCGGTTCACGGACACTGTGTCCGGCAGTAGGCGGGAGAGCCTCAATCTTTAACGGTACTACTTCTTCGAAGTTCTGACTGCTCCAGAAGTAGACTAACCTTTCAATTTCCGAATCGGCGACAAAACACCCCTGTAATCTTTTCGGCTTGGAGGCATCGGTGGGCATATAAAGCATGTCGCCTTTGCCGAGCAGTTTTTCCGCACCGACGGAGTCCAGAATAGTACGTGAGTCCACCTGAGAAGTAACCGCAAAGCTGATACGGGTAGGGAAGTTAGCTTTAATGAGGCCGGTCACCACGTCTACTGAGGGGCGCTGTGTGGCGACGATGAGGTGAATGCCGATGGCACGCGCCAACTGGGCGAGGCGGCAAAGAATATGCTCCACTTCGTCGAAGCCTGCCATCATCAAGTCGGCAAGTTCGTCGATGACGAGAATCAAATAGGGCATTTTGTCTTTGCCCGTCCGGTTTTTGTTGTAGCCTTCGATATTCCGTACCCCGACCCTGGCAAGCTGCTGGTAGCGGTTGTCCATTTCCTGATTGAGCCAGCGCAGGGCTTCGATGGCTTTTTCGGTATTGACGATGACCGGCACTGCCAGTTGCGGGATGCTGTTGTAGGGAGTCAGTTCCACCCGCTTGGGGTCGATCATTATGAAACGAAGTTCGTCAGGCGTGTTTTGCATCAGCAGGCATGCGATAATCGCGTTGAGACAGACGGTTTTGCCGCTGCCGGTAGCACCGGCAATGAGCAGGTGGGGCATTTTGGACAGGTCGGCGGCGATGGCTTCACCACCAGCACCTTTACCCAGAGCGATAG
>JAFGHZ010000078.1 GCA_016929875.1 Dehalococcoidales bacterium | reverse complement strand
TACCTACAACGCCCAGACCCACGAAATAAAACTGACCGACGAAGCCTACGAACGTATTACTAATCTGGAAGTGCCGGTTACGGGGAAATCATTCGTAGTTTGCGTCGACGGAGGCTCTATCTACTGGGGTGCTTTCTGGACACCGATATCTTCCATATCATTCGGCGGGGTTACCATCTGGAAGCCGTACGGCCCGCAGGAAACCAAAATCATAACGCTCGAACTCGGCTATCCCTCTTCCTCTTTTTATGACGGAGAAGACCCGAGAAACAATCCGTCGGTTTTAGCCTCAATCGAAAAGTCGGGCAAGCTAATCGATAAATTAACGATTTCATCCGTAGAAAAACTGCCCCGCTCGATGAAAGGATACGAGCTATACTCCTGGGAGAAAGACAGTCAGTGGCACTTTACCTTGATTACAGGCACTAATCGCACCAAAACAATAGAGGAAATAACCTCGGAAGAAGACTATGTCTCCGAGACCGGCTGGATAAAAATCCACGTGGTAGGTGTGGATGCCGTCAAGGATGTTCTCAGCCGCATGCCCGAGGGAGAGTCGGTCTGCTGGTGCGGCGAGTTGCATATCGGACAGACAGGTACGGATTTTAAGCTACCGCCGGCACAGATTACAGATGAAATCGCGGCATACGCCGAGCAGTGCGGTCTGGATTTCACGGTCGCGGTACAAAGCTACTGAAAACCCTCTACGGCACACAGTAAAGTTCTTGCGATACCGCCTAGACAAATCCCTGCTTCAGAGCGGCAATCGCCTGATTGACCTTTTCAGCGGCATCCGGAGCTTCCGATTGGATGTCTTCCATTGCTTCGGTAATCTTCGCATCGAGCTCCTCATCAAGGTACCCATAAACCCCGAGGTAAGACTGCAGACGACGCTTCAATCTGAATTCGAGCTTCTTCATCGCCGACTTTTGCTGATAGCGCGAAATCCTCTCCAGAATCTTCTCTTTGTCATCCGGTAGCTGTCCTTCGACCTCGAAGAGAAGGTTGGACATCTGGTCGGATATGATATACGAATGGCAATTCAGGTTCTCCACGAAGAGGGCGATTTCATCCACCATTTCATCCTCGCCAAGCGGTTCGAATCCGCCCCCGGTGAAAGTATCATAAAGCAGGGTGCCTTTCCTCACGATGAGGCTCCTCACCCTGATGAAATCGGCATTTATTTCCGAGAGGGCACTTGCCGAATCCAGAGCATGCGCTTTCGACCACTTTTTCCCGCCCAGTCCGGGCATATAGTATTCCGAAAGAGAGATGCCTGACTCGACTACTTTCCTGCCTCCAGCGATATGCTCTTCACGGGTAACGCCTTTCTGCATAAAGCTCAAGACATCATTATTCCCCGACTCCAGTCCGACGTGCAGTCTCGACAATCCCGCTTTATGCAGGTCTTTCAGTTCTTCGAGTGTCTTCCGGTTGCAGGTTTTCGCCCTGGCGTAAGAAGTGATTCGCTCGACAGTCGGGAAGGTCCGTTTGAGATATTCGAGTACCTCCACGAGTTCCGGTGTTCTCATTATCAGGGCATCGGCATCCTGTAAAAATACCGTCCTGCCTCCGGAGACAATCCAGTTTGCCACATTAACCAGGTTCTGAATCGGAAGCCCTTCGCCATCGCCGTAGATTTCCGGGTTCCCGTGGACGATTGCCCTCATCAGGTCATTGTTGACACTGCCGCCCAGTCCGAGTTTCCAGGAAGCCGATTTGATTTCGTCGTACAGCGCTTTCGCCACATCGATGTCTTCCTTGACCTCTTCTACTGACCTGTAACCGAACTTCTCAGTTTTGTAGGTACTGCAGAAAAGGCACCGGTTCCAGGGACAATTTCTAACAACCCTGAGCAACAGAGAATAGTCCGCTCCTTCACTCGGCGGCCTGATAGGCCCCATCTCGAAGAAAGGCTTCTTAAATTTCCCTGTATCGATTTTGTAGGTCGTATCCGGCTGATTCATCATGCATGCTATCCTTATCAGGGCTAAGCTTACTCTTTCCCTACTTTTATTATAATTTACGAATACGTTGAAATCCAAGTTGGAAAACTGCAGGCAAATTGTCCGACATCAGCCACCTGTGATATAGTTAAGCCTAAAAGAAACAAGGCAAGGTTTATGGAAGAAATTGTTAGCAAAATCAAAGACTCCGGGAACAAAATCAAGGAGAATGTCGAGAAGGTTATCGTCGGTAAGGGCGACGTTGTCGAACTGGCAATTGTCGCTCTTCTCTGCGAAGGACATATCCTTATCGAAGATATTCCGGGTATCGGCAAAACAGTCCTCGCCAAAGCCCTGGCACGGTCTCTGGGCTGTAGTTTCCGGCGAATCCAGTGCACCCCCGATTTATTACCGTCGGACATAACCGGCACATATATATTCAATCAGAAAACTAACGATTTCGAGTTCAGACCCGGTCCCGTCATGGCACAGATAGTGCTGACCGACGAAATCAACCGCGCAACTCCACGAACTCAATCGGCACTGCTGGAAGCGATGCAGGAGCGACAGGTCACTGTCGAAGGAGAGACCAGACCTCTACCGAGGCCATTTATGGTACTGGCTACTCAGAACCCGATAGAACTGGAAGGCACTTTCCCCCTGCCGGAAGCCCAGCTCGACCGCTTCCTCATTAAAATCAAAATCGGCTACCCCACGGCAGACGATGACCGTTTGATACTCACCCGTTTCCGTCAGGACGACCCTCTCGAGAAATTATCGCCTGTCGTCTCGACCGAGGAACTTTTGCAGATGCAGTCGGCTTGCAGAAACGTACATGTTTCAAGCGACCTGGAAGACTATATTGTCCGTCTTATCCACGCTACGCGCGAACATCCCTCAATACAGCTAGGCGCCAGTCCCCGGGCGATGCTGGCACTCTACCATACCGCACAGGCACTGGCGGCGCTTCGCGGCAGGCCGTTTGTCATCCCCGACGACGTGAAGTATATCGTCAATTTCGTACTCACGCACCGCATTATCCCTAAAGCTGAAAGCTTTTTGAAAGGTAAAAATGCGGAGCAGGCCCTGAGCGAAATCCTGGCTTCTGTGCCCGTCCCGGTTGAAAACGAAACCGGACGCAAGTAGGCAAAAGTATGTTCGGCAACTTATGGTTATTTATTACTATTCTGCTCTGCCTTGCCAGTTTGATTCTGAACCGGGGACTTTTGCTGCTCGTTGCAGCGCTGTTTTTCCTGACCGGCGGTGTTGCCAAGCTGTGGGGCAATTATTGCCTGCGCCGTGTAGAATATCATCGTAAACTAAGCTCCGAACGTGTCTTTTTCGGCGAAGAAGTTACGCTCGAAGTGGAAGTCTCCAACCGTAAACCGCTACCACTCCCCTGGATTCAGATAGACGATGAAATACCGAAGGAGCTAACCTTACTTAAAGGCAAAACTACGCCGTCCCGATTTGCCACACACACGACTCTCAGCAATCTCTTTTCATTGAGCTGGTATCACAAGGTAAAAAGACGGTATCCTTTACAATGCCGACAGCGGGGTTATTTTACTTTCGGACCCGCAGAAATCCGCTCCGGCGACTTTTTCGGTCTTTTTACCCGCACACAGGATGTTGAATTAGTGGACCATCTCATGGTGTATCCGAAGATCTTGCCTCTGGAGAAGCTGGGCATTCCCTCAAAACAACCGCTCGGCGATATCCGCACCCGGAACCATATCTTCCAGGACCCTGTCCTGACAGCAGGTGTCAGGGAGTACCATTTCGGCGACAGCCTGAAGCGCATCCACTGGAAAAGCACTGCCCGCCTCGGACAATTACAAACCAAAGTCTTTGAACCGACCACCACCGTAGATATGGGCATCTTCATGGATGTCCGGACTGTTGCCCTCCCCCACTGGGGCAATGTCCCGGAACTTCTGGAACTGGTAATCGTAACCGCCGCCTCCATCTCCAATTACGCCCTTTCCGAAGGATACAGGGTAGGTCTATATGTTAATCAAAACCGGGAAAATTCCGCAGAACTCATCAGAATACCCCCGAGCCAGCACGTCAGTCAGATGAAAAACATATTGGAGGCTCTGTCACCGGTCCGGCCGTTTGAAATGGAGTCCATCAGCAGCCTGGTCATAAACGAAAGCCGGAATTTGCCGTGGGGGAGCACACTGGTAGTCATCACCGCCATACCCTCAAAAGAACTCCTCGCCGCCTTGTTCCAGATGAAGCGGACAGGACGAAAAGTAGCCTTGATTACGGTCGGAGACAAAGAGGCCGCAGTAAGTAGTGACGGACTGATCGTTTATCACGTCAGCAGCGATGTAATGTGGGATAAAATCGACACTCTTAACGTGATGGCAGGACAATGAAAACCAGGGGATTACAGTGACAATTTTCAAAAGGCTGGCAAAAATCAACTGGATAGGCAACGTCCTTGCGCCTCTTTCAATAGTCCTGATGGAGACCCTCTGGTTTTATCCCTGGTTGGTCTTTATCAGTAAATGGATGCGCCTGACTGTTCAGGGAGCCCCTCTCAGCCTGGCATCGCTCATCATTATCCTTGGCGCTTCCTTCATGGCAACCAGGTTTTTGCTGAGTCGGAAATGGTCTTTCCCATGGATCCGGGCAGCCATCATCATCGGTGGGCTTGTCGTCATTTTCCTGGTAGTACACATCGAATACATCTCCGGATTCAAATTTTTCAGTTCCCAGTGGTTTACCTATTATTCTCGGGCTATCCTGGACAGTTTCTCTCATCCCCACCCTATCGTATTTGCCATACCGGCAGGATTCTACCTGTGGTGGCGGGGCATCCATCTCGGTCGTTCCCCACTTTCTTCTCCCAATATTTATCGCGCGTTTTTTACTGAACTCACTCTTCTTATTTTACTCGTCATCATCTGGGGATTCGGCACCGAGGAATATTCATTCCAGACAATGATATCCTCTATCGGGATTTACGTAGCAGGATTTTTCTTCTTCGGGCTGGAAGCGATGGCACTGGTCAATTTACAGGACATCAGGAAGAAACTAAAAACAAAAGATAGAGTGGGTCAGTTGTTCGGACGCCGCTGGCTCTCCATCATCACCGGCATAACCGGCGGTATCGTGCTCATCGGCGTCGGTTTTGCCAGTGCCTTCTCCCCACAGATTCTCTCCTTTCTGGGGAAGGTATTGAGTACCCTCTCGGATGTGTTGTTCAAAATTTTCTACTATGTCTTTTACATTTTAGGTTATGTGGTTGAATGGTTGATTTACCTGATAAAACTCCTCGTCAACTGGCTGGTAAAAAGTACACCTCAGCAGGTTGAAACACCGGAGTTTCTCGATCCGTCAGATATCCCTCATGCTACCAGCGACCTATCCCCGACCCTTGTCCTCGTACTGAAATGGCTGGCGCTGGCAGTAGTCCTGGGTATCGTCCTGTTTTTCATATACCGTTCCATTACCCGCCTGTGGTCAACACGTACCAGGGACGAAGTAGACGAGGAGCAGGAATCGCTCTGGAACTGGGATGAATTCAAATCCGACCTGTTACTCTGGTTGGGGACGCTCCGTAACCGCTTCAAACGCAGGAAGGAAATCTCACGGGAGAACTATGAACAAGACTGGCAAAGCGGTGAAGATATCGACATCAAATTGAGCATCAGGGAAATTTACCAGCACCTCTTACGCCGCACGAAGCGTCTGGGAATGTCCCGCGAAGATTATGAAACACCTTATGAATACGCCAGCCGCATGGCGACGGTGATACCTGAGGGAAAAGAACCGTTCATCGAACTTACGGGATTATACGTCGATGCCCGCTACGGAGAACAACAAATGGCAAACGAGAAAGTTGACACCGCCAATAACCTCTGGCGAATGTTACGGACTATCCTTACCGGGCACTCTGCTGTTTAACAAAACTATATAGAGCAAACCCTACACTACCCTTATCACATACTCCGGGCATACCGCCGCACAGTAACCGCAAAGAATACATTTAGAGTCATCCACTACCACCTTACTCTCTCCCATACTTAAAGCTCCTTGGTCGCACTCGTCTATGCAAAGCCCGCAAGCAATGCAACGGTCGTAGATTACAAGCCTCCGCGCGACGGCATGTACCCTACCTCTCAATTCTTCGCTCACTCTCTCATCGTTGAAAATGCTCACATTCATCTCTACTTCAGCTTCGTCCTTCATTCCGCAGGCAATAGCATCGCAGGTAGGCAGTTGCCGGAGAAAATCAAAAGCCTCTTCTATCTCTTTGTAGAGGTGTCCGCCCCCGAGAGGCTTCATCGCATAAACGAACTTGCCCTTTGCTTTCGATTCTTTAAGTGCTTCCAGCATGTCCTGGAGATTACCGTCGATGATACCCAACCCCTTTGAGTTGAGAACGGGAAAAACGACATCAATTGCGGATTCGTTATTTACGGCTTGCGTCCCGGCGACAGTATGCGATGAAGCACCGATTGCCCCGATTACACCACGCTTTTTGAATTCCAACAGACAATCCAGGGCACCCTTTCTGCTGCGAAGGTCATCGACAGATTGGACCTGGTGTAAATGGAAAATACCGATTTGCTCAAGAGAAAGAGTACGAAGACATTCTTCTACAGCCATTTTCATTCCCTCATAGGAGTGTGCGTGACTTTTGCTGGCAATAACCAATTTATCCCTCGGGACACCTTTAAGGCCGAGTGCCAGGTGAGGGTAGACCTGATAACTCTGGGCCGTATCATAAAAGTTTACCCCCATCTCGTACGACTTACGTATGGCTACTGCTCCCTCTTCCGGAGTCAAGTCCGCCTGCAACTTCCCCAGAATCAGGGTGCCGTGACAAAGTTCTGTTACTGCCATTCCTGTATTACCAATATTAATCATCCGCATATCACTATCTCCTTCAGCCAGACCCCCGAGGGATTCTTAATCGTATGTTAGTTATGTAAACTGTGAGCGGCATATTCTTGCATTCTTCCGCATCTACCGGCTTACGACAGATTGTTTATCTCTGGCATCGGCATCCGGACGGTCAATTGCGTACCTTTGCCCGGTTCCGACTTGACCTCAAGGTTACCACCCAATAAACTGGCACGCTCGGACATACCCATAATACCAAGCTTACCGACAGCCGCCAGATCTTCTATTCTTCCCGGGACATCGAAACCCTTGCCATTATCCTTTATCGTCATCACGACTTTGTCTTCACCGAACTCCAGCCTGACATCAGCCATAGATGCCCCGGCATGGTTCTTAATGTTATTCAGCGCTTCCTGAGCGATGCGAAAAAGTACCAGTTGCGCTTCGGTTATCAGCTTCCGCTCCGTGCCTTCCACTTTGACACGGGCATCGACCCCGTAGTTATCTTCTATATCCTGCGCCATCCACTCGAGTGCCGCTACCAGCCCCAGGTCATCCAGTATGCGCGGTCTCAAGTCCTGCGCACAGCGCCGCAACCTGTCTAAAGCCTCGACAACCTGGCCTCGCAGCGCCTCCAATTTTTCTGTGGGCACCTTCGATTTTTTGGCGCGGTCGATCGGGAGGAGCGTATCCAGGCGCTGGATTAGAGAAATCAAGGTCGAAGACACGTCGTCATGAAGCTCC
>JAFGHZ010000077.1 GCA_016929875.1 Dehalococcoidales bacterium | reverse complement strand
TGTCATTATCAGTTCCGTTACCACACTGGTAATGATAATCTTTATGCCGTACTGGGGCAAACGTATCGACCGCTTCGGTAACATCAAAGTCCTCAAAATCGCATCTGTGTTGCTCCCTCTCGTACCGATACTATGGTTGGTCAGCTCCAACGTCTATTATCTCTGCTTTGCACAAATAATATCGGGGTTCGCCTGGGCTGGATTCAACCTCGTCACCAGTATTTTTATCTACGATGCCGCACCGGTAGAAAATCGCGTCCGTTACTTGGCTCTGCACTACGGGACAAGCTGGGGAGGCATTGCCCTCGGCGCATTTTTGGGCGGGGTCATAACACCCATCCTACCGACTATAAAACAAAGTAATTTACTCACTATGTTCTTGATTTCCGGAGTTGCACGCCTTCTGATAATTCTGATTTTCTTGCCCCGTATTTCGGAAGTACGGACGGTACCGAAGGTAAGCACTAAAGAATTCCTGTTCAGAGGTGTTAATCTGACCGAACTAAAACACCTGCCGTATCAGACGGTGAAAAACATCGTCAAAAATCGACGGAACCGGCGGCAATAAACAATGATTTACAGCCACCCGAAAATATTTCCCCGAAATCCTTCAAAAACTATTGACAACTACTACCGCAAGTGTTATATCTTTGATAAAAGATACTATATTTTGATGTGCGATTAATAGAATTATAATCCGCTGAATTTTAATATAGTAATGGAGGAAAAAAGATTGGTCACCAAGTCGGCAACGACGAAAACTATCATGGCAAACGAGGAGGAAGAACCTCCCAGTAGTAACTCTACCAGAAGAGAGGCAAAGGAAGAAGAGCCCCCAAGTACGGGCTTTGCCTCCAGAAGAAACAGGCTCTTTAGTCACGTTTCGGTTTCAGACTGGAACGATTGGAAATGGCATTTCAGAAATAGAATCACTTCCGTCACTGAGTTAGCACGTGTCATCCCGCTGTCTTCTAAAGAACAGTCCCAACTCAAACTGGTCACCGCAAAGTATCCCCTTGCAATTACGCCGTATTATCTGTCGCTCATCAATCTGAGCGACCCCAACGACCCGATTCGCAAGCAGGCTATCCCTTCTATCGAAGAAATTAGCATGGGCTCCATCGGTATGGAAGACCCGCTGGAAGAAAGAAGGGACTCAGTCGTACCGGGGCTCGTTCACCGCTATCCCGACCGTGTTCTGATGGTCCTGACGGATATCTGTCCGATGCTGTGCCGTCATTGCACACGCAAACGTGAATGGCATAACGGCGGATGGGTACGTTCCGATGAAGAAATAGAACTGATGCTCGACTACATACGTCACAACCATGCCGTCAGAGATGTAATCATCTCCGGCGGTGACCCGCTGACGCTATCCACGCCACGACTGGAAAGCATCATTGCTAAAATCAGAGCAATCGAGCACGTGGAAATAATCCGTATCGGTACCAGGTTCCCGGTAGTTCTCCCCCAGCGTATCGATACCGAGCTATGCGACATGCTGTCCAAATACGGACCCATATGGCTCAATACCCACTTCAATCACTACAACGAAATTACTACGGAAGCCATGCAGGCTTGTGACAGGCTCGTACGTAGCGGTGTGCCCGTCAATAACCAGAGCGTATTACTCCGGGGCGTCAACGATTCCGTAGACATACAGCTGAAATTGTGCCACAGCTTGTTGAAAAGCAAAGTGCGTCCTTACTATCTGTTCCAGTGTGACGAAGTACAGGGCACCGAACACCTGCGTACCCCTGTAGAAACCGGTATCAAGATAATGGCAGGATTGAGAGGATACACTTCCGGACTGGCGATACCCACTTTCGTTATCGACTTACCTAACGGCGGTGGTAAGGTGCCCATTGGTCCTGACTACATAGTAGCAAAAACCGAAGATGAGCTGATACTGAAGAATTACGAGGGGCATCTATTCCGCTTCCGAAATCCCGGTAATCTATCGTCGGAAGCAGAACTGGTTAAAGCAATACCTGCCGCCAGCAAAGTGCCGGTACCTGTAGTAAGGAGATAATGATGCGGGTCGGATTGTCCTACGACCTTAAGGAAACCGTAGTCCTTAAGGATGCGTCCATGGATGACGCTCTGGAAGAATACGATTCACCCGCTACTATCGAGTACATCAAACACGCACTGGAAGGGATAGGGCACTCGGTAGTCAAGTTAGGCGGCGGCAAAGAGTTCATCCGGAATATTCTTCAAGAGCCGGTTGATATCGTTTTCAATATCTCCGAAGGACGGGGAAACTATCGCAGCCGGGAAGCTCAGGTACCTTCTATCCTCGAGATGCTGGACATACCTTATGTCGGTTCGGACCCCCAGTGCTTGTCGGTCTGTCTGGATAAAGTTCTTACCAAAAAATTAATTGCGCAAGACGGTATCCCGACGCCGTCATGGCGGACGATCGCCAGCTCGAAAGAACTGAATACGACTTCATGGCATGACTTCCCGTTCCCGGCAATCGTCAAACCCGCCTATGAGGGTTCGAGTAAGGGCGTACATCACAATTCTCTCGTAGATAATCAGGCACAAGCCATCGAGACTATCGCAGAGATACTGGAGGCATACCGCCAACCCGTCATGGTAGAGCAGTTCATCGAGGGAGATGAAATCACAGTAGGTGTTATCGGTAATTCACCGCCGAAAGTACTGGGGTTGATGCGTATTATCCCGCGTAAGAACAATAGCCGTTTTGTTTATACGGTCGAAGTGAAACGAGATTGGAAAAACCTGGTGGACTATGAATGTCCGGCGCGTCTTAACAAAGAGACCGCTGAAAAAATACGCACCTGCAGCTTGAAAGTCTTCGAGGTCCTCGGGTGCCGCGATTTCTCCCGGATTGACTTCAGAGTTAGCGTTGATGGCATACCCTATATGCTTGAGATAAACCCGCTGCCGGGACTGGGAGATTACAGTGACCTGGTCATCATGGCAGCTAAACTGGGTTGGAAACATGAAGCATTAATCGCTTCGGTATTTAACGCTGCGCTGGAGAGATACCCGTTATGTGTAGGAAGATAGCCCTCGTTTACAATGAACCGATGTCAGGTCGCTTTGACCTCACGAACGAGACAATGGCGGTGGTTAGTGTTCTCGAAGCGGTCCATGCCGTCGAAAATGCTCTCAACGAACTCAAATATGAGGTTACTCTGGTCCCGCTTTGTCCTCCGGTTAGCGAGCTGAGAAAAAGCATCGAATCACTCGATACGGATTTGATTTTCAATCTGTTCGAGGGTTTTGACGATTGTTCCGAAACTGAAGCCCTGGTACCGGAAATAGCCGACGAACTGCATATCCCGTATACGGGTTGCCCCGGCAAACCGCTGCGACTTGCTCTGGATAAAGCGGGAGCAAAAGCAATTCTGAAATCGGCAGGTATCAAGACGCCGGACTATCAGGTATTGACACCGGAGACTGTTTCTAATTTCAATCTCACATACCCCTGCATCATCAAACCGCGCAGCGAAGATGCCAGTCATGGTCTCTCGGGAAAAAGCGTGGTTTACGATTACGATTCCCTGGTGAATCAAGTAAAATATATATGTAATCTCTTCGGAGGAAATGCCCTCGTGGAAGAATTCGTTGACGGGCGGGAGTTCAATGCGTCCGCCTTCGGTAATGAAGACCTTCTTGTCCTGCCTATCTCGGAGATCGTATTTGCCCTCCCTTCGGACCTGCCGAAGGTCCTTACCTTCGATGCTAAATGGAACAAAGACAGTCTCTATTTTACCGGTACGACGGCAGTATGTCCGGCTGATATCAACAACGCCACCAGACAGGCTATCGCCCAGACGGTATTAAAAGTGTTCCGCCTTTTCGATTGCACAGGCTACGCCAGAGTAGATATGCGACTAGACGGAAG
>JAFGHZ010000076.1 GCA_016929875.1 Dehalococcoidales bacterium | reverse complement strand
TGGTGGCAACGGGTGGATTCGGACCACCGACCAAGGGCTTATGAGTCCCCTGCTCTACCACTGAGCTACGTTGCCACGAGATTTATTGTAGCTACTGGGTTATTTTGTGTCAAGCGGAATTGGTCAAGGTGCCGTTCTTTTGTCTGGTGTTTTCATTTATATAGATTACTTCGTCGTCCGCCAGGGTGGACTCCTCGTAATGACAGCCGAGGGACTGCTTCACAGTAATCGTACGGGATCCTTCGCTACGCTCAGGATGACAGCTAAAGAGCGAGTTAATGGCGAAGATTTATATCGATTACCGCGTCGCTACGTTCCTCGTACTGACGGAGAGGGGACGGATTACTTTGTCGCTGTGCTCCTCGTAATGACGGATGGAGAACGATTGCAGCAGAATGGTCAGGTTCCCTCAATTTGTCTTATGAAGGACAATCCTTTATAATCTGGCTGATTTATCTTCTTGATTGGTTTTTCTTTCGTAAACCAGTGTTTCAATCTCGTCCCTGAAAGGATAGCGCCATTATAGAACGCAAACAACGGTCGTTTTTCTTCACGTCCCTGCCGTACTTTATCGTGGCGCACTGCGTCCATCACCTGCTGACGGCGTTACCGGCACCGCTTCTCGTCTATATACAGGAGGAGTTCAATCTCACCTATACCCGCGCCTCGTTCGTGACGACTGCCTTCGCCCTGGCGAACGGCGCCGGGCAGCTTCCGGCGGGATTTCTCGCCGATCGTGCCGGTCCGAGGGTATTAATTACGATAGGGATACTGGGAGTCGCCATCGCCGGGGTATTTGTCGGGTTATCCCAGACGTATATCATGCTGCTGGCGACGCTGGTATTGATGGGGCTGCTGGCGGGCGGGTACCACCCGGCGGCGACACCGCTTATTTCGGCATCCATACCGGAAAAACAGCGGGGACGGGCGCTGGGGTTTCACCTGATAGGGGGAAACACCAGCTTTTTCCTGGGACCCCTTATCGCCGGAGCGACGGCGAGTGTATGGGGATGGCGGGGTTCGTTTCTCTGGCTCGCCGTTCCCACCGCGATATTCGGAATCTATTTTTTCTGGTACCTGAGACGGTATTCGGTGAAAAAGCAGCCGCAGGATGCCGGGCAGGAAGAAGAAGCTGTCGAAGAAAGCCCTCCTCAACCGGGCAACAGGAGACGGCTCATCGCTTTTCTGTCAATGAGCGTCCTGGGCGGCGGAGCCGGAATGTCCGTCATTGCGTTTATATCTCTTTATGCCAGGGATGTACTCGGGGCAAGCGATCAGGCAGCAGCATCGCTGCTGTCCATTATTTACTTTTCGGGACTCTGGGCGGGTCCGGTAGGCGGGTATATTTCGGACAAAATCGGCAGAGTACCGATTATTGTGGTAACAAGCCTGCTGAGCGGCGTCCTGGTATACCTGGTGCAGTTGCCGCCGTTGGGATTCGGATTCTACGCGGTACTGTTCGTCATCGGGATAAACAACGCATTCCGGATGCCGGTGTCTGAAGTGTTCATCATGGGGCAGACTTCGGCGAAGCACCGTTCGACGATATACGGCGTGTACTATTTCACCATGCAGTATACCGGGGCGGTATTCGCACCCATACTGGGACACATTATTGATACTTACGGATTCGACGCATGTTTTACCGCCGCCTCCATAACCACAGTGGCGGTCACGCTCGTCTGCTCCTGGTTCCTGAGAGAAGGAAAGAAACTGCCGGCAGCGTAAAAGGTCGTAAAAAAAACATACATAGGCGTGAGCCTATGTATGTTTTTCTTTTTTCTGAATGACCTATGAATTGGCTTTAATTTTATTGTAGCAATCGCTGCAATAGACAGGTCTATCCTCACGCGGCTCGAAAGGTACTTCGGTTTCTGCTCCGCACTGAGCGCAAATAACGGGGTACATTTTTCTCGGTGCTCGGTAGCCGCCGTCGTATCCACCATCGCCGTAACGTTGTGCTTTCCTTGACCTTCGGCATTCGGGGCAACGTTTAGGCTCGTTCTGGAAGCCACGGGAGGCGTAGAACTCCTGCTCTCCGGCGGTAAAGGTAAAATCCTGACCGCAGTCTGAGCATTGGAGCACTTTATCCTCGAAGCTCACTGGATGACCTCCTCTCTTCAGATATTTGGTTAGAGTCTTGGCCATCCAATACCTGGTGTTTTAGAAGCTGATACTGCGTATTTGATAACCTGATACTAAACCTTGCACTAATTATACGCATAACATTTCCATTTTGCAATATTCAGAAACACAATTTTTACGCCTGACAACACTCGAATTTCGTATTGTTAGCAAGTGTGTTCTTCTTTTAACAAAAAAAAGTGCGATGGATTAACGCCCCGTATTTTAACGAAATCCAGACGGCAGCAGGGTATTATTTCAGTTCGTCTTTCGTTGCAGCACGTGAAACAATGGCGATAGAAAATACGTCTTTGCCCCGGGAACTGGTGCCGCAATGCTGGTAGACAATATCCTCGATGACGATATTGTCCGGCTGGGTATGCAGCCACGAATTTACTCCTTCCTGGAAATCCTGGACATCATTCCTGTATTCGGAACTGGTAAAGACAACTATCTCGGTGCTGGTTGCTTTAATCGGTTTGCTGAGCATATTTCCCACCTCCCTATAAGAAGATTATCGGGATTTGAGTTTAAGATTTATATTGGTTGTTGTCAAATATAACCGTTGTATCATAATTAAAAATTTTCGAACGGGGTAAGGTTACATTCAAAATTATATCTCACGGGAAGTTGAGAGAACACTCACCGGTCTGCCGGTAAAAATCGTGTCTTCATTTCATGCTCTCCGGCATAGATTCGGATAAAAGGAGCGAACTTATGAAATGGTGTGTGCGGCGGACCGACTACTGAACCAGTTCGATGTGTCTTCAGTAAGGTTACCCGGAAAACGACCGAAACGGGAGATAACTAGTCTTCTTCAAATTCAGCGGACTGGTAGATTTCGACGATGTCTCCGTCTTTCAATTTCGTATTCAGTTCCGCGGGAAGGGAATCATACATTTTCCCATTAAGTTCAACATGATAGTTAATTGTCACATCTTCCCAGTCTTTGTTGTAAAATTTTTCAGCAGGATATTTCTTTGAAAGCTCAAATAAGAGATCCTTCAGTATCATACTCCGGGTTTCAACTTCAATTTCACCTTTTTCAAAACCTGTCTTGAGACGTATCTTCACCATTCCTCCATATTCCCGATAATTTCACGTATATAATACGGTATTATTGGTTTCACATCAAACGTGACCCGATACCAATCGAACCTGAAAGTCAACAATTTTTATATGAATAGCGGTTGAAACCGAATTGACATGAGTAATGGCTTTTGTTAACATTTAGCCTGATGATTAATCCTGATATCAAAAAGAAAATGCAACGGCATTTTTGATCGGACAATATAAAAAGGACGGCGTCCTTTGTCAATTGTCCGACTCATTGCTTTGGCGTAAGTTACGATGAAATATATGCCGGTTCATCCAGATTGGTGGTTTATTGCCCTGCAAGATGTATGCTTGCGGATATATGAGGCAGGTCTGCGATATAGCCCGTCAGATTTCCGCTTAAGTCAAAACCGGGATTGGACAGGAACGTTCAATTCCGGTTTTTGTTTTGGGTAAAAAGGTATTTCAGGAAGGTGCATATACTGCGAAAGGATGCAGCAGTAAAAGGTCGAAAATTAAAAACAGCTACAACAATAACCAGGTTCAATCTCTGGAAAGGAGGATTAACGAGTCATAAAAATATCTAAAAAGTCTCACAATACTATCTGTCGAAAGACTGGAGGAAAATGTAAGAATGAAATCTGAATATTGGAAATGGCCGGAAGTAGACGGCGCAGCAACCGGCTTTGATTGTAAAAGTGCATCCGTCATCACCGCAGGAATAGATATCGGGGCGATAAGCTCCAAAGCTGCGATATTAGCCGATGGTAAACTGGCTGCTTACAGTATTCTCTACAATGCTGCAGACAGCAGGGTAAACGGGCAGAGAGTGATGGATAAAGCCCTGGCGGCAGCCGGTATTGATATGAACGCAATTCAGAAAACAGTAAGTACCGGATATGGCAGAGCGAATGTATCCTTTGCTGACAGGACGGCAACGGATACAGCCTGTCATGCACGCGGCGCCTTTCACATGTATGGCTCTTCTGTGAGAACTGTCCTTGATATGGGAGCACAGGGAACAAAAGCAATAATGGTAGACCGGTACGGCAATGTTGCCGCATTTCTCATGAACGACAAGTGCTCCGGCGGGATCGGACGTGGTATCGAGATTTTTGCAGATGTAATGGCAATCCCGATAGAAGATATAGGAAGACTGTCACTGGAAGTTGATGATGAACCTGAACCTGTAAGCAGCACATGCATCACCTACGCGAACAGCATGGCTGCCCAGATGATGCGGAGAGCTTCGCAAAATAAAGTCCTGGCTTCGTATTGCTTCAGTATAGCCTGGAAAGACTACATTCAACTCCAGCGCCTGGCGAACCAGTCCGGCGATGGCAACGTAGCCCAGGACCTGGCGATAACCGGCGGTGTGGCGAAGAATACCGGAATAGTCACCAGGATAGAGAGAGAACTGGGGATAAAAGCTCTGATAACCGAGAAAGGCGATCCTCAAATAGCCGGAGCCGTCGGTGCCGCTGTGTTCGCCGCCGAAATGGCGGGTAGCGGTGCGAGTTAAGAGGAAAACGAAGGAGAATATAAAATATGGACAGATTTCAAAAACTGCTGGAAGATCCTCATAAATTTGCCAGGGAATGGAAAAAAGAAACCGAAGGCAAGGTGATAGGATATTTTTCACACTATTTTCCCGAGGAGATTGCTTATGCCGCAGGAATCCTTCCGGTCAGTATTTTCAGTAAGCCGGATATTGAAGGAATCAGCCAGCGTTACCTGTATAACGCTTTTTGCCCGTATTCGCTGGGTGTGTTAGCCCAGGGTTTAAATGGCAGCTACGACTACCTGGACGGGATCGTTCACGTGGAAAGCTGCATGCCGATACGCGGCGCCGTCGCCAACTGGTGGGACCTGCTGCCGGTACCGTTCAAGCACTATATCGCCATGCCGTCCCAGTGTGATGAACCCAGTGCCAAGGACCTTATGTACGCGGAACTGAAAGCATTCAAGAGATATATCGAGGACTGGACGGGAAAACCGATTACCGAAGAAGCGCTTGATCACGCAATCGATGTGTATAACACGAACCGCATCCTGATGAGGGAGGTATATGAGTTGAGGCGGCTCGACAATCCGCCGGTTTCAGGCACGGAAGCACTGGCAATGGTCCTTTCCAGCCAGATTATGGATAAAGAAGAACACAACAAACTGCTTAAAGATGCCATAGACAAGCTGAAGAACCGCAAGGAACAGTATGGCGGTCCGAGGCTTATGCTTCTGGGGAGCGAAATCAGCGGTGTCAATCTGGTCAGTCTGATCGAGTCGACCGGTGCAAACATAGTCATTGACAGAGTCTGCAACGGCAGTAATTATTTCTGGAATCCCGTTATCCCTCAGCAGGACCGCTTACTCGCCCTGACGTTCAGGTATCTTGATAAACCCAGGCACCCGGTTAAGGATGAGTCTTATCGACGAAGGGTCAATGAAATCGTCGCGCTTGCTATCGACTACAATGTCCAGGGTGTTGTGTACGCTATTGAAAGGTTCTGCTTCCCCCACCAGCAGGACCGTCCTGCGGTGGAGAAGAATTTCAAGCAGAGGCTGATACCAATCCATGAAATCGAATATGACGGCACTATTCATGAGGCAGAGTACATTAATCGAATTGAAGCATTTATCGGTTCAATAAAGAAGCCCGTAATGGTAACCGTGTAAATTAACCCTGACTGGAGATAAATAGGAGGTTCAAATGTTACTACAAAAACCTGAGAGAAGATGGGAGACACGGCCTCTTGAATTCTGGGCAAAAGCCAAAGAATTAAGAGCAAAGTTCTATCAAACTGAAAAAGATGCCAAGACACAGCGTATTTTCCTTGTCGGCGGCGGAGATGGTCCACAACAGGGACTGGGTCCGGGATTCGGCAATCTACATTTTGTGCATCCTCATCCCGAGGCTGCCAGT
>JAFGHZ010000075.1 GCA_016929875.1 Dehalococcoidales bacterium | reverse complement strand
ATGATTCACGATAGACAACATATCTACCATTGACGGTCTTGCTCGACACCACCAGCACGGCAGGCGTCTCCTCAATCTTCATCGATTCCGCCAAGGCAAGGTTATCTATATATTTCAGGTGAAGGGGCGTTATACGTCCTCCATATTCCTGCTCTATTCCTTCGACCAGCGGCTGGGCAACCTCGCAGGTATAACACCCTGACGAATAGAAAAACATCAACATGGGTTTCCCGTCTGCCAGCGACCTCTCCAGAAGGTCGGAGACAAGGGAGTCAGGAACATCGACCGTGTCGGCGACCATATTCGTCGCAATTTCCTGCGACCGGACATCGAAATATTGATAAAGTTTAACGGACACGAAAACAGCGGTACATACCACAAACCCGACTAGAATAATTCGGCCGCTCCATGTGACTGCCCTTGAATTTATCTTGAGTTTGCTCAGAAGCTGCTCGATGGTGAGGAAATCCTGGCTGGTGCTAAAGAAAAGAAGGAATGCGGCTGCGAGCATCAGCACATCGACGGTGATGGCTCCCTGATGGCTGAGTGTTAGAAAAGTCCCGAAACATCCGCAACCTTCGCCGGGCGCATTCGCCAATGCGTAACCGCTGGCAATCATAAAACCGACAATCAACGGCATAGATAGCGCCGCCGAAATCTTAACGACTGTTCCCAGGACCAGCGAGCATCCGATGAATAACTCGACCCACGGAATCAGATAACCGTAAAAATGGGTCAGGATATTAGAAAGAATACCGTAATTGGCAATCGTACCGACAAATCCTGTAACATCAAGCAACTTGGCGATGGCGGCAATGATAAAAATCAAGCCCAGTACCAATCGCAGGGCAAAAACCAGATACCTGTTGGAAAGAATGGCCTTCAATCTGCTGCCTCGTCCATCTGCTCGAATAATTTCAGGGTTTCTTTTGCCTCATCCTGGTCGATAATATTGATGGCATAGCCGGTGTGGAGTAAAACATAGTCGCCCGTCTTCGCTTCGGGCGTCAGCCAGAGGCTGATACGTCGTGAGATGCCTCCGATTTCAACCTCGGCTTCTTTCCCTTCGATTTTCTTAATCAACGCCGGAATCGCCAGGCACATTTTACCGATCCTTCTTAAAATTTGCGATTACTGCCTGCCCTAGAGACAGCCCGCCATCATTGCACGGCACGAGGTGGTGAGTAAATACTTCGAATCCTGCTTCTTTTAATCCTTCCGTCGTCAATCCCAGAAGCAGGCGGTTTTGAAAAACCCCGCCGCTTAAAGCCACCTGTTTTATCCCGTTATATGCACATATGCACATACATGTATATGTTACCACCCCTGCTATGGTCCGGTGTAGCTTCAAAGATACCTCCGCCGGGGGAATTTGTTTCCTTAAATCGGCAATAATTGCCGCGAACAACTCACCCAATTTCACCACTGCCAATCCATTCTGTTCTTCGAGTGAGACGGGATAAAGCCTGTCTCGGTTCCCTTTTTTGCCCGTTGCCAGCATCTCCAGGGCAATCGCCGCCTCTGCCTCGTAGCTGACTTCATAGCTGAGGCCTGCCAGTGCCGCTACCGCATCGAAAAGCCGTCCCGCGCTGGAAGTCGGCGGACAGTTGACCCGTTTTCGTACCTGCTGTCTTATTATATCAATCTCGACGGGATTGAGTTTAGCCAGTGGCAGGCCTTTCAGCGAAAAATCCTCGCCGAGTAACGAATAGATATACCCCAGTGCCATACGATACGGCTCCTTAATCGCCGCAGCGCCGCCGGGCATCGGTACGTATTCGAAATGTCCTGCTCTCTGGAAATCTGCTCGGTCGGCGACCAGAAATTCGCCGCCCCAGATGGCGCCATCGGTACCGTACCCCACCCCATCGAAAGCTACCCCGATAACAGGATTTTCAATACCGTTCTCCACCATACAACTAGCGATATGGGCATGGTGGTGTTGCACCTGTACCAGCCTTGACTTTTGCTCCGTCGCGACACGATGGGCGTACTTACTGGGTAAATATTCGGGGTGCATATCGCAGGCAATAATCTCCGGCTCGATACGGAAAAGCCGCTTGTAAAGCCCGATAGTATTCTCGAAATGCTCCAGCGTTTCTTCGTTCTCCATATCGCCGATGTGCTGGCTGACAAAAGCATGCTCGTCACGCGTCAAGCAGAAGGTGTTTTTCAATTCCGCTCCGCAGGCGAGAATTTGCTTCGATTTGAAAGGCAAATGAATTGGATACGGCGCATAACCGCGGGCGCGACGGAGGGCCGTCGGCTTCTTCTCTTCGACCATGTAAACGCTATCGTCGTAGCGGGCGTAAATCTCACGGTTGTGCAGCAGGAAATAGTCGGCGATATTTTTCAACCGGGACAGGGCTTCATCGTTGTCCTTGGCAATCGGCTCTTCGCTGAGATTGCCGCTCGTCATTATCAGGGGCAATCCGGCTTCCCGTAATAAAAGATGATGCAACGGGGTATAAGGCAGCATCATCCCCATGTATCTCAAATCCGGCGCCACCGCAGGAGCAATATCAAACGTTCGGCTCTTCCGTCGCAAAAGAACAATCGGGCTTTCCGCCGATTCCAGTAGTTGCTCTTCCTCATGGGATACCCGGCAGTATTTTTCAATATCGTTCAGCGTTGCCGCCATCACGGCAAAGGGCTTGGCAGGTCGCTTTTTCCTTTCCCTCA
Organism: Dehalococcoidales bacterium; assembly: GCA_016929875.1. Taxonomy (GTDB): domain Bacteria; phylum Chloroflexota; class Dehalococcoidia; order Dehalococcoidales; family Fen-1064; genus Fen-1064. Next base: position 2,246 of record JAFGHZ010000075.1, on the reverse strand, counting down.
GCAACTCGACGGCAGTTTGATTGGTAGCATCGCAGGCTAGCTGAAAACCGCCCAGCCCCCTGATCGCCAGTATTTTCCCCTGTTTTAATAACCGGCCCGCTTTCTCAATAACATCGGCGCACTTAACTTTCTCGCCATTGGCGTCGACCAGCTCCAGTTGGGGGCCGCAATCGGGACAGGCATTCGGTTGGGCATGAAAACGCCGGTCCGAGGGGTCGTCATATTCCCGTTTACAGCGGGGGCACATCTTGAACTCACGCATCGTGGTTTTAGGACGGTCATAAGGAATGTCCTCGATAATCGTGAAACGGGGTCCGCAGTTGGTGCAGTTGGTAAAAGGATAATGAAAACGACGGTTTTCAGGATTAAAGATTTCATCTCTACAGTCGTGACAGGTGGCGATATCGGGAGAAACAAGCTGGTATTTGCCCTCTCGACTGAGGCTCTCCTGAATTACGAAATCGGTGTAACCGGCTGGTTCGGAAAAGGCCGCTCTTATATGCTCGATATGGGCCATCGGCGGAGACTGGGTTTTGAGTTCATTCAAAAAACTCCGGACTTCCGCGCTGTCACCCTCGGCTTCGATTTCTACATTGCCGGAAGTATTACGCACCCAGCCGCATAGGTGATGTTGTCTAGCAAGACGAAAGACAAACGGGCGGAAACCGACCCCCTGCACCACGCCGCGAACATCGATGATTGCTCTTCGTTTAGTCTTTGATTTCACCATAATTACTAAATTCCAAGATTGATTATACCCTAGTTAAACCTCAGCAGGGAAAAAGGTACAATTTATACATATTGACAACTTTGGTGTATGGGGATACAATATGCAGAACTCAAAACATCCAAACTATCCTTCGCCCTTGCTATTAAGACAATATAGCTTACATTTAAGATAAACTGGGTTCTGCGGGGACTAGAATATGTCACTGATAGATGATGTTAAAAAATATTACGCAGCCAGAGCACTAGTTTACGATGAGATTGCAGGCTATAATAATCAAGAAGCAGAGAAAATGCGTGCTCCTATCAGGGCGCGAGGTATTAGAAGTTGCCTGCGGTAGTGGGTATTGGACTGAGGTAATTGGCGAGGTGGCCAAATCTGTATTAGCAACCGATATTGATTTGTCGTTGATTTCCATTGCAAAAAGCAGATGTAAGCATTTATCTAATGTGCGTTTTCAGATTGCTGACGCATATACTCTGAATGACGTACCTTCAGGCTTCGATGCGGCATTAGGAATTTGGTGGTGGTCACACATACCCAAAAAATGTGTCCCCATATTCCTATCTGCTCTGCACAGCAAACTAGAATCAAAAGCCTTGGTATTATTTGTTGATCAATTGTCTTACGACGGCTTTGTAAGGAGGCAAGATTCTGATGGCAATATCCTGGAACAACGTATACTACCAGACGGTGGTTCATTCACCATCGTGAAAAATTTCCCAACAAAACAGGATATTACGGATTATTTAAAGAATATTGCGTATGATATTCGGTACACTGAATATCCGGACGAAATGAGTTGGAGCGTGATTTACAGAAAGAAATAGTAATTCGAAGTAAATATCATAATTTCTCACGGATGATGATTTCGTCAACGATTTGCGGAATATTTCTCTCTACTTCTATGGTGCACTTCTCACCGAAGTTTTTGTTGTCATCAACTTCGATGCCGTAGATGCTGAGTTTATCGGGTAGCTTGTTCCCGAGCTTATGTCCCAGCTCGAAAGCCATCGTAATATCTATGCCGTGAGTGGAACAAAAATTCCAGGAGGGGTCTATTTGCTCGAGGGTCAACTCATAGAGGTGACCGGGCTCGCCGTGTCCCGTTTTCACAGAATCGATGATAATGACCCTGTCGTAACCTTCAATCAACTCCAGCAGGGTCAGCCCGGCTTCTGTCGTCTCGATAACCGTCACTTCGGGTTTTGCTTCTTTCAGGAGACTGGCAATTCTGAAACCGACAGAATCATCGGTGAGAATAGGATTACCTACGCCAAGAATAAGAGTTTCCATCATCGGATTAATCAGACAGAAACGACTTGTTTAACGTCGGGGATTTGACTTTTGAGAATCCGCTCGATACCGTTTTTGAGTGTCATCGTGGACATCGGACAACCGGCACAATGACCGACCAGCCTCACGCTAACGATACCGTCCTTGACATCTACCAGTTCAACATCGCCGCCGTCCGCCTGCAACTGCGGCCTGATTTGATTCAATATCTCCTGAACTTTCT
>JAFGHZ010000074.1 GCA_016929875.1 Dehalococcoidales bacterium | reverse complement strand
TCGGATTAATCAGACAGAAACGACTTGTTTAACGTCGGGGATTTGACTCTTGAGAATCCGCTCGATACCGTTCTTGAGTGTCATTGTAGACATCGGACAACCGACACAATGACCGACCAGCCTCACGCTAACGATGCCGTCTTTGACATCTACCAGTTCGACATCGCCGCCGTCCACCTGCAACTGCGGCCTGATTTGATTCAATATCTCCTGAACTTTCTCTTTCATCAAAGCCTCCTGCAATTACACAACCCTCTAACTTAACAATAACAGAAATAGAGTAGCAAGGACAAATTCAATACAATGGGGAACTACACGGAAGGATTGCCCCATCAAGCCGTTTAATGATAAATTTAATGATAGGATGACGGATTGGTTTACATGTGATCCTTCAAACTAGAACCACCCAACTAAAGGAGTACTAGCGATGACAAAATATGTGTATACTTTCGGCGGCGGGACCGCGGAAGGTAAAGCCAGCGACAAGAACCTGTTAGGAGGAAAAGGAGCCAACCTGGCGGAGATGTGTTTACTGGGTATCCCTGTGCCGGCAGGTTTTACCATCAGCACCGAGTGCTGTACTGCCTATTATGCCAGTGGTTGCAAACTCCCCGACGAGTTGACCGGACAGGTCCTCGCCGGACTGAAAAAGACCGAGCACATCATGGAGATGAAATACGGGGATGCTAAAAATCCACTCCTGATTTCTTGCCGCTCCGGCGCCCGTTCCTCCATGCCGGGGATGATGGATACGGTACTCAATGTCGGGCTCTGCACTATTACTATTCCCGGCATGATTGCCAAAACCAATAATCCACGCTTTGTCTGGGATTCCTACCGCCGTTTAATTATGATGTATGCCGACGTCGTTATGGAAAAAGCTGAAGGTCTTGAACCGGCGATGGGAAAAGGCATCCGCAAAATTCTCGATGAGAAATTGGACGAAGCCAAGCATACTAAAGGCTGCAAATCGGACACCGATTTAAACGCCGATGATCTCAAGTCCCTTGCCGGAGAATTCAAGGCATTAATTAACAAACACCTCGGAAAACCATTCCCCGACGACCCCATGGCACAACTCTGGGGCAGTATTGCCGCCGTTTTCAAGAGCTGGAATGGCAAGAAGGCTGTCTCCTACCGCCGGATTGAAGGCATTCCGGACGACTGGGGCACTGCCGTCAACGTACAGGCGATGGTCTTCGGCAATATGGGCGATTCTTCTGCTACGGGTGTCGCCTTCACCCGCAATCCAGCCACCGGCGATAACAAGTTCTACGGCGAGTGGCTGGTCAATGCTCAAGGCGAAGACGTCGTAGCGGGTATTCGCACCCCGAGCCCGATCAACGACGAGACAAAGAACGAACAGAACAAACACCTCGTGAGCATGGAGCACGCCATGCCTATGGTCTACAAAGAGCTTGACGCTATCCGCACCAAACTCGAACAAAACTTTACAGATATGCTCGACATCGAGTTTACCGTCCAAGAGGGAAAACTCTGGATGCTTCAATGTCGGGTCGGCAAACGTACCGGTACCGCCGCACTTAACATGGCAATCGACATGCTGGATGAAGGACTGATCAACGAAAAAACAGCTGTGATGCGAGTAGCGCCCAAACAACTGGATGAGCTCCTTCACCCGATTATCAACCCCGAGGCCGAAAAAACAGCCCGGGCAATCGTCAAAGGACTGCCTGCCGGTCCCGGTGCCGCCAGCGGGGCACTCGTTTTCACCACCGAAGGTGCTGTAGCTGCTGCACGTTCCGGCAAAAAAACCATTCTTATACGCGAGGAAACCAACCCCGAGGATGTCGAGGGAATGAGGGCCGCCACCGGGATACTCACAGCCCGCGGCGGTATGACCTCCCACGCAGCGCTGGTAGCTCGCGGTTGGGGTAAATGTTGCATAGTCGGCGCCGGCGCTCTGCATATCGACGTCAAGTCCTGGACAGCCAGGATTACCGATTCCGATACCGTTCTGAAGGAAGGGGATATCGTTACCCTGAACGGGACCAGAGGGAATGTTTATCTTGGTTCCCTGCCCACGATGGATGCCAGTGAAAATCCGCGCTTCCAGCGGTTTATGACTCTGGCAGACAAGTTCCGCACTATGGGCGTGCGTACCAACGCGGATACTCCGGAAGATGCCAGGGTTGCCCGGAACTTCGGTGCCGAAGGTATCGGCCTTTTCCGCACCGAGCATATGTTCTACGGAGAGGGCTCCGACCAGCCTTTGTTCTTCTTACGCAAGATGATACTCAGCAAGACCGTTGAGGAACGTAAAAAAGCCCTCGATGAGCTTTATCCCTTTGTTAAAGCCTCTATCAAAAAGACGATGGAAGTTATGGAAGGATTGCCGGTAACAATTCGCCTCCTCGACCCGCCGCTGCATGAATTCGTTCCTCAGGGAGATTCCAAGCAGGCAGAACTGGCAAAGTCATTGGCTATCGCGGTAGAGGACATCCGTAAGCGCGGCGAGACATTACACGAGAGTAACCCGATGATGGGGCACCGCGGTGTCCGTCTCGGAGTTACCTATCCGGAAGTGACAGAGATGCAGATTCAAGCTATCTTCGAATCCGCTGCCGAATTAATAAAAGCGGGCAAGAAATGTATCCCTGAAATCATGGTACCGGTGACCTGCGATGTTTCAGAGCTCAATGCCACCAAAAAACTTGTCGATGCGGTCCACGCCAAGGTCACCAAACAGTCCGGGCTCACCTCTCTAGAGTACAAGTACGGCACAATGATCGAAATCCCCCGTGCCGCTCTCCTCTCCGACAGAATGGCTAAAAGCGCCGAATTTTTCTCCTTCGGCACCAACGATTTGACCCAGATGACCTTCGGCTTCAGCCGTGACGATATAGGCGCCTTCATGCACGATTACCTCGAACAGAAACTCCTGAGCGCCGACCCTTTCCAGACCATCGACCAGGATGGTGTCGGACAGCTCATCACGATGTCTGTCGAGAAAGGCCGAGCTACGAGACCGAACCTCAAAGTCGGTATCTGTGGCGAACAGGGAGGCGACCCTGCTTCCGTCGAGTTTTGCTACAAGAATAACCTGACCTATGTCAGCTGTTCGCCCTTCCGTGTGCCGATTGCGCGATTGGCAGCCGCACAGGCAGCGATTAAGGCCGGAAAAAAGATTTAATTATTGCCTATCATTGAGCTAATCTGGATATTAATCCGGTCAAAGAAGCTTCCCACAGGGGAAGCTTCTTATTTTTACATGGACGATAAAGAGGGTAGCAATTTAAGGCTAAAAACGGTATAATTTTACATACGTAAATAAACCAGTCATCCAGAGGAATAGAAGATGGACAGAAAAATTAGGGTAGGTGTCATCGGTGCCACCGGTATGGTGGGACAAAACTATTTGAGACTGCTCAGCGACCATCCCTGGTTCGAGGTAGTTTATCTTGCCGCTTCTCCGAACTCCGCCGGCAAGAAATACAGCGAGGCAGTGGCGGGCCGCTGGCATATGAAGACCGACCTGCCCGAAAAATTTAAGGATATTGTCGTCGAGGACGCTAGTTTTGTCGAAAAAGCCATAGGCAAGTGCAGTATCATCTTTTCCGCTGTAGAAATGGACAAAAAGTCGATACTTGCCCTGGAAGCGGAGTATGCCCGACAGGGCTTCGCCGTGATTTCCAATAACAGCGCCCATCGGGCGACGCCAGACGTGCCGGTCATGATTCCGGAAATTAACGCCGACCATCTGGACATCATTCCTTTGCAACAGAAAAATCGCGGCTGGAACAAAGGTTTCCTGGTCGTTAAACCGAACTGCAGCATCCAGAGCTACATGATACCTCTTTATGCCCTGATGAAAGCCGGGTACAAGGTCGATAAAATGATTGCCACCACCCTGCAGGCATTGTCCGGTGCCGGTTACCCGGGTCCCGCCGCCATCGACCTGGTGGATAATATCATCCCCTACATTCCCGGTGAGGAAGAGAAATCGGAAATAGAGCCGTTGAAAATTTTCGGTAAAATTCAGGACGGCAAAATTGTCGCCGATAACAGTATCATGATTTCTGCGCACTGCAATCGTGTGGCTGTATCCGACGGACATACCGCCTGCTGCAGCATCCAGTTTGCCGGTAAAAAACCGGAGGCGGAGGAAATCATCGATATCTGGCGGAATTTCTCGGCACTGCCGCAGGAATTGAAACTGCCTTCGGCACCGATTCCGGCGATGATATATCGTGACGAAATCAATCGTCCTCAACCCCTGAAAGATAGAGATGCCGGGAACGGACAGGCAATAACCGTCGGCAGATTGAGAAAGTGTAACGTGTTCGACTACCGATTCATCGGTTTGCATCACAATACCGTCAGGGGCGCCGCCGGCGGCTCCATTCTGACTGCCGAACTCCTGAAGGCAAAGGGTTACATCAAATAGGTCAACATAACCGGCATACCCCACCCGTACTAAAATAAAAGAGGGGCGATGCCCCCCTTTTTCATAAAGGAGGAGGACACTGCCATGCCGATGTCGCAAGCTTTCGAAGAGCGCCTGTTCCCGATATTGCCCTCGGTTATCAAGCATTTCGGTACTCCTTTTCATATTTTCGACGAGCAGGGAATCATAGAAACCGGGGAAAGTTTAAAACTCGCCTTCAAAGATGTCGAAGGCTTCCAGGAATTTTATGCCGTGAAAGCCTTACCCACTCCGGCGATTCTCCGGATTATGCATAAGTTGGGCTTCGGACTCGACTGTAGTTCTCCATCGGAACTAATGCTGGCACGTCAGAACGGGTTCAAGCCGCAGGATATCATGTTCTCCTCGAACAACACCTCCACAGAGCTGATTCAACTGGCACTGGCAGACGGCGGGTGCATACTGAACCTCGACGACATCACAATGATTACCAAAGTAGCCGAATTCCCGGAGCTGATTTGCTTCCGTTATAATCCTGGCGAACGGCGACAGGGAACCCGATTCATCGGAAATCCTGTCGAGGCGAAATACGGGGTCCGGCACGACCAGATTATCGAAGCCTACCGCCGGGCAAAAGAACGCGGCGCGAAACGTTTCGGGCTGCACACGATGATTATTTCTAACGAACTGGACCATCGCTACATGGTAGAAACTGTCCGCATGCTTCTGGAAGTCATCGAAACGGCCTCCGTAGCCCTGGGGATTAAGTTCGAGTTTTTCAATATCGGGGGCGGAATAGGCATACCTTACAAACCGGAAGGCAAACCTTTCGATATCCCCGCTTTAGCTGGAGAAGCGAAGGCATTACTGGATGGATTCGGGCAAAACCACGGGTATGCGCCTCGACTGTTTATGGAATGCGGTAGATTCATCACCGGTCCCCACGGCACACTGGTAGCGACTGTAATCAATCGGATGAGCAAATACCGCGAATATGTCGGGGTCGATGCCGCCACGATGACGGCGAACCCGCGACCGGCGATTTACGAGACGGCTTACCACCACATCACCATCCTCGACAGCAACGGCCAACCGAAGCACGGCGGCGAAGAAGTAGTCGATGTCGTCGGCCCGCTATGCGAAAACAGCGACAAATTCGCCAAACAGCGTCTGTTACCCAGAACAGAAGCGGGCGATATTATGGTCCAGCACGACACCGGCGCCCACAGCCCGGCGATGGGCGGCAATTATAACGGCTGGTTGCGCCCCCAGCAGTTGCTCCTGCGTACGGATGGTAATGTTGAGCTCATCAAACGCGCGGAAACAATCGACGACCTGTTTGCGACACTCAAATTCAAACCGAACCTGTTATCTCATTCTAAAAGAATATGCACTTAATATATTTACCGGGCATGTGTTTTTGCCGCATCGTTATTCTTTTATTTTGAGGCAGCGAAGTCCTCCTTCCCATAGAGTCCCCAAACAGGAATTACAGGAAATACAATCAGCAGAAGTTTTAATGCCTTCCAACCATTTTCTGGGAAGGTCGGGTTCCCTGATGAGAGGACGTGATAATGATATAAAGTCGGCATCCCCTTGCGCCAGTATCGTTTCGATCACACCGACCGACCGCAATCCACCGACAAGTACTATCGGGCTCTTTGTTGCCTTCTTAATCTCTCCGGCTGACACACGAAAATAGCCTTCATTTTCTCCAGCTTTGACATTGGTCCGGGACTCAGGAATCAGTACCGGCTTCCAGCCAAGTTCCGCCTCGCTCCGTACTAGACATTCCCACATTCCGCCGCTGGTCTCAATGCCGGCAAACCCCTTCTTTACCAGCCTTTTCGCAATCCGCTTTGCTTCGGCGAGATCAACCCCACCTATAATAAAATCATCGACATTCATCTTGACCATCACCGGAAAGTCTTTTCCCACCCTGGCTCTAATGGAATCATAAATTTCTTCCAGTATCCGGCATCGTGATTCCGTGGTACCGCCATAGCTATCTGTGCGGCGGTTGGTAAAAGGCGATAAAAATCCACTTAATAACCAGCCGTGGGCAGCGTGCAGTTGTACGCCGTCAAATCCGGCATCGCGCGCCCTTCTTGCTCCCTCGGCAAAGGCGACAATAGTTTTTTTAATCTCGTCTATACTCATCTCACGCGGCATCCGCTTAAGATATGGTTCAAAAACCGCTGAAGGTGCTATCGGGTCAGGTTGTTCTGCAGTCTGTCTGCCGCAGTGAGTTAACTGTAGTACTGCTTTAGCGCCAGAACCACAATCATGAACAACCCTTGCGATTCTTGCGAGACCAGAAATGAACCTGTCATCATCAATCCCCATCTGGTTGGCGCTCGCCTGTCCATTCTTTTGAACCCATGTATGCCCGGTTATGATTAGTGCCGAACCGCCTTCTGCCAGCTGACGGTAAAAAACAATCTGCCTATCGGTGACACTACCATCGGGTGTCGCCATTGCGTCCATCGTTGCGGACCTAACGATTCTATTTTTCAAGACAAGGCTGCCGATTTTACCCTCTTGAGCCATCCTTAACATCAAAGTGTCACCCCCCTATCTTATTATTCGACCAATCTATCTATTTCCCCGAAGGTATCACCGGCAGGTCTATGTACGAGGCGGCGTCCGGCTCGTGGAATATAGTCTGCACTGCCGGGATGCCGGTCTTGTCAACCCCGAATGCATTACCGGTGTTCATGTTCCTGTCAATTCGGGGGAAGTTGGAGCTGGTGATGACCAGACGGATACGGTGCCCGGCCTTGAACAGCATGCTCGTGTGCGCTAAGTCTATAGTGTATTCGTAGGTTTTGCCCGGTTCCACTAACTCAGGGTGCATGATTCCCTTGCGGTATTTTGCACGTATCCACCCATCGACCACGTTGTAAGAGGAGCCGTCCGGGTGAACATCACACAGCTTAGCAACGAAGTCAGTGTCCCTGGTGGAAGTGGAAGCGAAAAGGTGCAGCTTGACGGGGCCGGTCACCTCCACATCTTGTTTCAACTCCGGCGTAGTGTAGCACAGCACATCACCGCGTCTTTCCACGAAAGTTTGCTCAAGCGGCCCGGGCACCAGCGAACCCCCGCCTAGCAACCACCCACCGGCAGTCGGAACGGGGAAACGCGGGTCGTACACAAAGATGTCGGCCGCCTCAGAGGCGGGATTGTCTCGCGACAGGACGCCATCACCCACGGCGGTATGGGCATGCCCCTTGCTGTGGAGGAAGAACCTCTGCCATTGCGTGTTGGGGAGAGGCCAGGTGTCAGCGTCATGCCATCTGTTCAGCCCCATGACGAAATAGCGGACCGGAGGGTTCGGCTTTGGGGCCTCGATGCCGCGGAGGTATTTGTCGAAGAACGTGATACGGCGCTCGTTCGTGAACGACGCCACCGGCGACGCGGCGGGGCCGAAATGCAGTGCGCCGGCGTAAGCCTGCACGCGGAAGCCGTGCGTCCACGGTCCGCAAATCAGGTATTGCCCCTCACGCGCCACCTTCGAACCACCTCTCTCACGCATCTTTTCGAAATTGGTGAAGGCGCCCAAGGTGTTAATATCGTACCAGCCGGTGCCGGAAAAGCACGGCACCGTTATCTTTTCATAAGACCACCACAGGTCAGCGTCAGTCGTACATCCGGGTGGCAGGGCTTCGGTTATGCGGTCGTAAACGTCCTTCAGCCCTTCGAACTGGAAATGAGGGGTGTCATTGACGGGCAGGTAATTGTACACTTCCGGGAGGTTGAAGAGGGCGCGGGCGAGCATTTCCTGCGCTTTGATAACGTCTTTGCCCTGCTTCCGCATCCTTTCCAGAACGTCAACGGCCATGCCTAGAGACCACTGTATCATATTCTCGAAATCGATCGGCCCGGCCATACGCGATTCGTGGAGCGGCCCCGAGCCGGCGATATCCGGGGCGATTGCTTTGAGGTGTGGCGGGTTTTCGACAGCCGCCTGCCACTGGTTGCGTCCAAGGTATGAGCAGCCGGACATGCCGACATTGCCGTCACACCATTTTTCTGCGGCTACATTTTCAATCGTGTCGTAGCCATCCTGCCCTTCGTCACCGATGCCACCCCACACACCATCCGAAGCAAACCTGCCCCGCATGTCCTGAACAACGAACACGTAACCGGCAAATGCGCCGCGCATTGGCGAAAGGCAGTCGTCGTCAGCGATCAATTTATTGTAGGGCGTGCGCGCGACGATGGCAGGGTGTTTTTCATTGTCGTCCGGGCGGTATATGTCGGCGCGGAGGATGACACCGTCCCTCATCTTCATCGGGACATCGCGCTCAATCTTGATCGATTTGACAGCCATGGCACCCTCCTTTAGCAGCGATTCTGGGGATAATATACACTTTACCCGCAGGAGAACGCAAGGCACGTAGTGCGCAAACGGTACGGCAAGACAAAGACTTTAAGGGAAAAGAAATAATCAGGATGGGAGACACGCCAGAGGTAAACTGGCTCCCCGACTAGGATTCGAACCTAGAACCTAGCGGTTAACAGCCGCCCGCTCTACCGTTGAGCTATCGGGGAACACTGACAATTACTACGGGGTTTTAACCCAACAATTTGTTATTATAACAATCCCCTATCAAAACCGCAATCGGGAAAACACTTCATCTTAAGGGTAGACAGTGCTACAATGATGCCATACTTGTTCAGGAGGAGATTATGCAAAAGAACCCGGTATGTTATTGGGAACTGGCAAGCCACGATGCGAAAAAAACGACCGAATTCCTGAAAAAAGTCTTCGACTGGGAGGACGAGTACGACAAGAAAACCGGCATTTACGAGTTCCCCGCCGGTGAAGTAAAGACAGCTTTTGCCGGTGGCGGGGTTTTCACGTTGAAAAAAGCAAAGTTACCATTTCTTACGATATACATCAGGGTGGACGACATCGACACAAAAGCAAAACTGATTGAAGAGCATGGTGGTTTTATCGTCGAAGCGCCGTTCAAAATCAATGCGCATACGAAAATCTGCCTGTTTAATGAGCCCTCAGGCGTAACGCTGGCAATGCTCGAGAAAAACTGATAAATACATCATGCGCTTGATGGCTGCCGCGCCAGGATTCGAACCTGGGCTAAAGGATCCAAAGTCCTCTGTGCTACCCCTACACAACGCGGCAATAAGATTCTGGTGCCGGGGGACGGGGTCGAACCGTCACGAAGGTTACCCTTCAACAGTTTTTGAGACTGTCGCGTCTGCCTATTCCGCCACCTCGGCTTAGTGGAGCGGAAGACGAGATTCGAACTCGCGACCTCCTCCTTGGCAAGGAGGCATTCTACCACTGAACTACTTCCGCACCCACAATATTCGATTATTATTTTATGGTGCCGAAGGAGAGATTTGAACTCTCATAGGCTTTCGCCCACCACCCCCTCAAGATGGCGTGTCTACCAGCTTCCACCACTTCGGCATGCTTTTACCACCCGACAACCCCTAAAAAACTGGCAGGAGTGGCAGGATTCGAACCCGCGACCGGTGGTTTTGGAGACCACTGCTCTACCAACTGAGCTACACTCCTATCCGTAAATCAATTTATCACAATCGGCCGATAAAATAAAGTCCGCAAACGTGCGCCATTCCGACACACAAACGCATTCTCTCTCATCCGCTTATTGACTTGAGGCAGTCCTGTGCATTAGGATTGTTTACATAGAATTCACTGCTATCTGAGGGGGTGATAACACGCGTAATCCATATCAAGCCCTGGGAATCGGTTTAATTCTGGGAGGGGCCATCTTTGCTCCTCTGGCATATTTTTTGATTGCTTCCGTCGCTCTGACAGCGGTAGGAATTTCGGCAATTATGCTCGGGTTTACCAGTCTTGCGCTGGCAAATGCCCG
>JAFGHZ010000008.1 GCA_016929875.1 Dehalococcoidales bacterium | reverse complement strand
TCTCTGAACACGGCGTACCTGGCCGGTGCCGTTACAGGAGGGGCATTTCACCGGCTGGCTGCCCGGGGCTGCCCGGGTCCCGCGACACGTAGAACACAGTTCGACGCGGTTTATTTCTATTTCTTTTTCAATGCCTGCAGCGGCTTCCTCGAAAGAGATTGAAACCGAGCAGCGGAGGTCATTGCCACGTTTGGGGCCCTGGCGTGTCGTCGTGCCGGTGCCGCCGAAGAACGCCTCAAAAATATCTCCGAAACCGCCGAAATCGAAACCTTCGAAACCGCGGCCGAATATATTCTCCGGGCTATTGTGTCCGTACCGGTCATACGCGGAGCGCTTATCAGCGTCCGAGAGGACTTCGTAAGCCTCGTTGACTTCCTTGAATTTGTCCGAGGCGCCGTCACTATGGTTGCGATCCGGATGGTACTCGAAGGCTAGTTTACGGAAGGCCTTTTTAATTTCTTCATTAGAGGCGTCCCGGGATACCCCCAGAACCTCGTAATAGTCTCGTTTTACAACCATTTATTTTTTCCTGGTAAAGGCATAATTACAATTTCATGATACTAGCGCGGTAGAAGGCTTGTCAATAAAGCTGACTTGGATGTAGGTGGTAAGGGAGAGTATACATTTTGACATTGTTACGAAGACCAGAAAACACATCTGGAATGTTAAAAATATTATGAGGATACACTACGGGTGGTGTGAGTGTAAACAATCTTGGGGTGATATGGTAAAATACATTGGTTTACTTGTGTCCGGGAGGTGCCAATTGCTCCATATATTTGTCGGGGAAGACGATTTTTCCATCCGGCAGGCACTTGAAGGGATTAAAAAGGGGATCGGTGATGCGACCGCCCTGATGACCAATACTACCGTTTTGGATGGACGGGAGGTAACGGTTGAACAACTGCGGAATGCCTGCGATACCGTGCCGTTCCTTTCAGAAAAACGACTGGTTATCGTAGAGAGACTTCCGGAACGGTTCGGACCTGGGGAAAGGACCGGAGGGAAGAAAAAGGCAGGCAGGACGGACGGAACGAATGGAGAACATCAGAAATTCGCGGACGCACTGAAAGACCTGCCTCCTTTCACCGAAGCGGTGATTATCGGGGCAGAGGTAAAGACTAAAGATATGGGGAAGAACCCCCTTTTAAAGGCGCTGGCTCCGTTAACTAAAATACAGTCATTCCCTCTGATGAAAGATATACAACTGAGGCAGTGGATAGAAAGACGGGTTCGCCTGGCTGGAGGCAGTATAACCCCGGCGGCCACGGCTTTGCTATCCAGGTTTGTGGGTAATGACCTGTGGACAATGTCCAGCGAAGTGGACAAACTGCTCATGTACGCCGGGAGTAGCCCTATCGAAGAAAAAGACGTTCGGGATGTGGTGAGTTATGCCCAGGAAGCCAACGTATTCGCCATGATAGACGCAATCCTGGAGATGAGGACAGGGTACGCGCAGAGGCTCATGCAGCAGTTGTTGAAAGGGGGCGTTGTGCCGGCACAATTGCTGGTATTGCTGTCCCGACAGGTGAGGATTATTTTCCAGGTCAAGGAGATGAGATTAAATCGGGTGAACCGGGCGGATATGCAGAAAAAACTCGGACTGACGTCCGATTTTCTACTGACCAAAGCCTGGGAACAGGCGGACAGATACTCACCGAAGCGATTGCGTGAATTGTATCAATGTCTTCTCGAAACCGACATCGCTATCAAGACTGGCAAGTTGGAAGGTGACCTGGCGATGAATATACTGGTTGTCGAATTGGGGCAAAAAGACGTGATTAGCACTCGATAGGAGATACCCGTTAGTGGTTGAGACATCCGAAGACAGATATATCAGGGTCGGAAATATTTATACGCGATACCGTGTTGAGGGGGATACGGGGCCGGTGGTTTTATTGGTACATGGCCTGGGAGGCTCCCTGGAAAACTGGGAGGCTAATATTTCAGCGCTGGCGCAACAGTATCGTGTCTATTCAATTGACCTGTGGGGTTTCGGCCGGTCGGATAAAAAACCGCGGCTCAGGTCATTCGATGAATTGATTGAATTCCTTGTCGAATTCATGAAAATCCAGAACATCGGGAAAGCCAGCTTGATTGGGCACTCGATGGGCGGTGGTCTGGTACTGCAAACGGCTATTGAGTACCCGGAAAAAGTGGAAAAGCTGGTCCTCGTGGACAACGCCGGGATGGGTAGAGACGTAATCATCGATTTCCGGGTATGCTCACTACCTTTGTTCGGGGAATTGATTACTAGGTCCGGCCGTAATAACGTAGAGAGGGCGTGGAAGAAAATCGTCTATAACCCTGACGTCATTACCGACGAACTCCTGGAAAAATCATATCGTCTGGCGTTATTACCTGATGCTATGAAGTCATTACTTACTGTCATCCGCGCCGGGATTAATCTTCGCGGGCAGCGTATGGAATTGGTCCTCCGGATAATGGAAAAAATCGATCGGATATCTGCTCCGATACTGATTTTTTGGGGGCGTGAGGATCGCATCATCCCGGTAGCCCATGCACGGATTGCGGCAAGCCGTATCCCGAATGCCCGGCTCCATATTTTTGAGAGGTGCGGTCATATGCCGCAACTGGAATATCCTGAGGACTTCAACAGACTGGCGTTGGAATTCCTGGCTGAATAAATCGAAATAAGAGAAGGGATAATACCTTGGAAATGGGAAAGTTCGTTAAGCGGGATTCTGCCGTAGTGGGAGTGGACATCGGCGGGACGAAAATAGCCGCGGCTATTTTCGATACCGAAGGGAAGATGCTCGATAAATCGGTACAGCCGACCTATGCCGACCGGGGGGTCAAGGCTGTTATCGACAGGCTTGGAAAGCAAATCGAAGCGCTCTTGAAGAAAAACAAACTGGTTCCGTTAGACTTGGGCGGTATTGGTATCGCCTGCGCCGGGGGAATCGATACCAGAAGAGGAATGGTAGCTACGCCTTCACCCAACCTGCCGGACTGGGTCGATGTACCGCTGAGGGATATCATCCAGGAAAAATTTCAAATCGATGCTTACGTCATTAACGACGCCAGCGCGGCGGCGCTCGGGGAGCACAAGTATGGCGCCGGGTGCGGGGTCGATGACCTCGTATTATTCACCGTGGGGACGGGGATTGGTGGTGGTATTGTCATCGGTGGTAAACTTTACCTTGGAGCCGTCG
>JAFGHZ010000073.1 GCA_016929875.1 Dehalococcoidales bacterium | reverse complement strand
TTTTCGATTTCGACGACCGTGGAGGCATCGATATCAATGTTCAGGAAGCCGGCATTCACGGCTTCGCGTATAAGTGCTTTGATAGCAGAAGTTTCCTGTTCGGGGTCCAGAGAGTATTTCTTACTGTTGACCTGGAAATGGTCGCCCTGGATAAAGACCGGCCCCTTGTATCCTTCCCGTATTGCCGCTGCCAGTATACAAACGGCGTATTCGTCGGGCTTTTGTGCCGTGTAACCTATTTCGGAACGGGCGATTTCGAAAATGAAAGCGCCGACTTTGTCTTTGATGACGGCCCTGAACACCGCTCTGGCTGAGTCATAGGTAATGCCGCGGAGGTTAATTGCCGGGACGGTAATGCTGGAGTAAGCCCCTCTGCCTGCTGCCTGATAGAGGCCGTCAATGCTTGCCGGTACAATACCCTGTTCCGCTGCCAGTTGGCGGATCTTCTGACGGCTGTTTCTCTTGACTTCGTCAGTACCGAATACCGCATCTCTTACCAGTGCATCCATCATATTCGTATCGATCATTTCAATCCCCCTTTTCCTGAATATTTTAAATCTATTCCGGTTTCCCGGAGTGCATCTCTTTACCGATAATGGTGTGCCTTCCGTTGTATCTGTCCACATCGTATTGGGTGTCAACATTGACGCGGTTCATCCTGCCGATAACATTCTCGAAGGGAGACGAGGTAATCTTACCGTTCCGATAACAGACCAACAGTCCGTATCTATGGTGCGCTATAAGGTCGATAGCCGCAATGCCGAAATAGCGTCCCATCCTGCGGTCATAAGCGCAGGGGTTGCCGCCTCTCTGTAAATAGCTGAGGTTGAGGCTTCTCGTGTCTATTTTTGTGTTCCTATGAATTTCGGCGGCCAGCCACTCTGCGATCCCACCGAGCCGATTGTGGCCGAATGCATCCTCGGTGCTTTCACAGATGGACTGAGTCCCGCCCGATGGTTTGGCACCCTCTGCCACAACGATGATTTCGTGTCTTGTGCCGTCTTTTCTGGCATCCATGACCAATCGATTTACTTTTTCGATAGAAAAATCGTATTCAGGGATAAGTATCATAAAAGCACCGCTGGATTCTCCGCCTTCCAGAGCTAACCAGCCGGCATCCCTTCCCATTGTTTCCACAACGAATACCCTCTTGTGAGAGTCGGCAGTGATCCTCAATCTGTCGATTTCCTCGGTGATAACTTCTACCGCGGTCTCGAACCCCAGGGTATAATCGGTCTCGCAGAGGTCTTTGTCGATTGTCTTGGGGATGCCGACGATTTTTATGCCTTCTTTCGATAATTTGTGGGCGACACTCAGAGTATCGTCGCCGCCGATGGTCACCAGGGCATCTAATTCGAGTTTTTCGATGTTGGCAATAACGGTCTTAGAGCAGTCGTTCCCGGGGTTGTATGGATTCGTGCGGGATGTCCCGAGCATGGTACCGCCGTACCTGTCCCATGTCCTGACAACCTTTTCGTCCAAGGGGACGATGGATGATTCGATATCGATCAATCCCTTCCAGCCGTCTTTGATGCCTACAACTTCGTATTGTTTCCCTCTTTCCGCCATAAGGCGTTCGTCAAGTGCAGATTTCACGACCCATTTGATAGCGGGATTTAAACCGGCGCAGTCTCCGCCACCCGTAAGAATGCCGATGCGACTTTTTCTCATGTTTTCCTCGCTGATAAGATATAACCGAGATGCTACTGACGTAAAGAACCAAACAGCCTTGTAATGTTTATAAATCCGGTGAGATGGCTCCTGAATTATTATATAATAATTCGGCAATTTATCAAGTGTGGAGTACGTCGGGTACTACTTGCGTTTGGTTGGAGTTTATCGTATTCCATGGGGTCATATTACACAACCCTTTCGACTGTGCTCAGGGCAAGTGACCCACCCCATTCGACTTTGCTCAAGGGCAAGCCCCTGTATCCCCGCCCTATCAGGGCGGGGAGTAATCACGAGAGGGGGGCATTCGCCCTTCCTCTTCTGGAGATTCTACCATTTCCATCGGGTTTAGTAATTCCCAAATAAGAAGCAACCAAAACTGAGCAGAACCCGCGGGTTTCTGCAATAGTGCGTCATTGAAAACAAAAATCGTGTGGCAAAGGAAGATTTCCACACGATTTTTCGAGACGGCCGTTAAAATTCAGGGGATGTTTTTATTTTTATGTTTTCTTGACGTTCCCCATCATTCCCAGTGTTTTTTGAGCATCGTTGATAAACTGTTTTACGGTTTCCCTGGCATATTTGTGGTCGATCATTTTACCGATAAAGTCGGGGGGAACAGTAATGACGTGGGCACCTGCCAATGCCGCATTCAGAACGTCGCCGACCGATCTGATACTGCCGACTATGATTTTGCTTTTATAACCCCATCGTTCCAACCAGTCCGCGGAGTTGCCGATAACGTCGGATGAATTGCCGCCTTCGTCCGATATTCTACCGGCGAAGATGCTGACGTAAGTCGCGCCGACTTTAGCCGACAGAATTACATGTCCTAAAGACATTGCTACCGTTGCGTTTACCTTTACCCCCTCGTTTTCCAGCTGTTTCATGACCCCGTAGCAGGGGACGCCGTCGGCGGTCATCTGCGGAATTTTTAC
>JAFGHZ010000072.1 GCA_016929875.1 Dehalococcoidales bacterium | reverse complement strand
GTATTCGACCGCCTGTTCCGGGTTCAAATAGAAATCGCGGTCGGTATCATGAATCACCTTGTCGAGCGGCTGTCCGGAATGTTTGACGATGATATTACGGATCACTTCCTGCAAACGCATAATCTCGCGTGCGGCAATCGCAATGTCCGATGCCTGGCCTTGAGCGCCGCCGACTGCCTGATGCATGTGAATGGTAGAATTAGGAAGTGCGTAACGCTTGCCCCTGGCACCGGCGCATAACAGGACCGTTCCCATACTCGCCGACATACCGACACAAATAGTAGATACATCCGGACGAATCAACTGCATCGTATCGTAAATCGCCAGGCCGGCGCTGATAATACCGCCAGGAGAATGAATGTAAAGGCTGATATCTTTATCGGGGTCCTCCCTATCGAGATACAAAAGCTGGGCGATAATCAAATTCGCCACCTGGTCGTTAATCGGCATACCAAGAATAATAATCCGCTCCCGCAACAATAGAGAATAAATGTCGAAAGCACGCTCTCCTCTAGAACCGCTCTCAATCACCATCGGGATTACATTCATCGGGTCGATATTCATCTTATGCCTCCTTCTTTGTTTCTTTCTTACTCTGCGCTATTTCTACCAGTCTCTGCAGGGTTTTTCTGGCAATCAACGTATCTTCAATTGAATCTCGATTGTGCTTCGCCTGCAGGGCCTGTTTAAATTCATCCTTGTTACTACCATTATACCGCTTAACCATCTCTTCGATCTCGGCATCAATCTCGGCGGGAGTAACCGAAGTCTTCTCCTGCTCCGCAATCTTACCGAGTACCAGCGATTCCGCCACCCTCTTCACGGAAGCAGGCTTCAGTTCTTCACGCAACTGCTCGATGGTCTTGCCGATACTTTTCAAATATGTCTCGATATTCTGACCGGTGCTTTGCAGGAACCTGAGATTACGCTCCAGAGAGCGGTCGATTTCTGCCTCAAGGAGAACAGGGGGATATTCAACGCTACTCATCGCTGTCGCCGCTTCGACAACTTTATCTTCGAAATCGCTCTTAACCCTCTCTTCTACTCTTTGCTTCAGGTCATCGTTGATTTTCTGCCGCAAGACTTCCATCGAAGTAGTTTCGGGATTGATTTGCGTGGCGAAGGCATCGTTCACCTCCGGCATGACTTCCTGTTTGATTTCGGTAACCTTGACCTTGAAAGTTGCCTCTTTACCGGCGACTTCGGTACGGGGGTAATCCGCAGGATACTGGAGCTTAAATTCCTTTTCTTCATCTTTTTTCATACCGACCAACTGCTCGGGAAATCCCGGTGCCGGTGATATGAAATCTTTAACAATCTGATATTGAACGCCCTTCTGGTTGATAAAAGGCTCTTCCCCCATCGTGCTCTCTACATCCAGAGTTACCGAGTCGTTGAAATCAATAGGCCTTTCTGCGGGTTCCCATGTGGCGTGCTGGTGACGTAATTGCTCGATAACCGAGTTCACCATATCTTCGGACACTTCAGCGGGTTGCGGCTGCATGTCGATGGAGTTGTAATCTCCCAGATTCACAACAGGCTTGAGAGGCACCACCGCCTTCAGAATAACAGGAGCCTCTTCAGCCAACTCAATTTGCGGTTCGGCAATCGGCTCGAGTTTTTGTTCTGCAATTGCCTTCTTATATGCCTCCGGCACCAGGTCATCAAGCATCTCATGAAACAGTCTGTGCTTGCCAAAATGGCGCTCGAAGACGGCCCTCGGTGCTTTTCCCTTACGGAAACCGGGGACATCCACTTTTTGCACCAGGCGGCGGTAGGAAGTCTCCGTAGATTCTTCCACTTCGTGCGGTTCCATCTCAATCTTGAGGAACGCCTGCCTGTTTTCTATCTTCTCGTTAGTTACTTTCAATTCTCTCTCCGGGTATAATTAATCGTCTCTCAGACGTATGTGCAACTCTTTCAATTGTTCTTCCCTGACCGGCGACGGTGCCTGTAACATTGAGTCGACCGCATTCTGGTTCTTGGGAAACGCGATAACATCACGGATAGATTGCTCTCCACTGAGTATCATCACGATGCGGTCGATGCCGGGAGCAATGCCGCCGTGGGGCGGTGCCCCATATTCAAATGCACTCAGAAAACCACCGAATTTATCTTCAATTTCAGCATCGCTGTAGCCAAGGAAGCGGAAAATACGGCGCTGCAATTCCGGATGATGAATACGGATACTCCCGCTTGCCAGTTCGAAGCCATTGCAGACGACGTCGTAGCAATGGGCACGAACTTTTTCCGGATGTTTTTCCAGCGCCGGCACGTCTTCGGGCCATGGCCACACAAACGGATGGTGTTCCGGCTCCCACTTTTTCGTCTCTTCGTTCCAAGCAAACAAAGGGAAATTCACAATAAAAGCAAAGGCCAGCAAATCGGGATCTGCCAGCTTGAGACGCTGTCCCATCTCACGACGTAATTCTCCCAGTGCCTTATCCACAACCTTCGGTTTTCCCGCCACCACCAGAATCAAATCCCCGGGATGTGCATCCAGACGCCGCCCCATTTCCTTGATTTGTTCCAGCGTCATATATTTGGCGGCAACCGATTTCACCATATCCAGCGTTAGATTATCAATATCGCCGGGCGTAGCACTTAAAGCGAAAGTAAGTAAACCGCCCGCTCCGTAACCCTGTACGAATTTGTTCAGCTCTTCAAGCTGAGTTCGGGTATAAGAGGCACAACCCTGAGCACAAATGCCTTTGACCTTACCGCCATCGGCGATAACCTTCTTGAATAGGGAAAACTCGGACTTAACGGCAATATCAGATAGATCCCTCAATTCCATCCCGAAGCGCAAATCGGGCTTGTCCGAACCGTATTTCTCCAGAGCATCTTTATAATTGATACGAGGGAAAGGTTTGATTATCCGCTTATCAGGTTTGACCTTCTCGACCAGACCCGTAAAAAGGTCTTCCATCAGCTTCAAAATATCTTCTTCTTCCACAAAACTCATCTCGATATCGAGCTGAGTGTGTTCCGGCTGTCGGTCGGCACGACTGTCTTCATCACGGAAGCATTTGGCAACCTGGAAATACTTCTCCATGCCCGCTATCATCAACAATTGCTTCAACTGCTGCGGCGATTGCGGCAATGCGTAAAATTGACCCGGATACACTCGGCTGGGTACCAGATAATCGCGGGCACCTTCCGGCGTACTCTTAATCAGAATCGGGGTTTCAATCTCCAGGAATCCCTTTTCGTGAAGGAACTGGCGGAAGAACGTAACCACTTTGTCACGCAAGACGATATTATTGAGCATTCTTGTCCTGCGCAGGTCGAGATAGCGGTACTTCAGACGGACGTTTTCATCCACTTCCGTGTCTTCGTTGATATAGAAAGGCGGCGTTTTCGAGATGTTGAGAATTTCCACTTCGGTGACAATTACTTCGATTTCACCGCTGGGCAATTTCGGATTTTCGGTGCCGGCGGGACGCGGGGAAACTTCACCGGTCGCTTTGACTACATACTCGCCGCGCATCTGTTCGGCAACAGAGTGGCTCTTTTTAGATACCAGAGGATTGAACACCAGTTGCGCAATACCGCTCCTGTCGCGCAAGTCGATGAATATCAAATCACCGTGGTCGCGGCGTCTATCCACCCAGCCTGCCAGTGTAACGCTGGTTCCTTTAAGCTTCTTGTTCAATTCACCGCAATTATGTGTCTTTAGCAAGTATTTCTCCTCAGTGAAAATCGGATGATTTCACATAAGAGTATATCGCATAGTATCGTTATTCAGCAACATTCACGAGGATAATTTATATCTTTCTTGACAGATACTGCTATAATATTGACTACCGAAATCTCGCACGGAGAAGAAAATGGAGTATTTCGCCTACGCTTCCAACTTGAACCGGGAGCAAATGTCGAAGCGATGCCCCGGCGCCAGGCCGAAATTCACTGCGGTTTTGCCTCATTATAAGCTCATCTTTTCGGGCTGGTCTCAGGACTGGCACGGCGCCACCGCCAGCATCAAACCATTCAGAGGCGAAAGAGTAGTCGGCGCCGTCTATGAAATTTCTGAAATTGACCTGCAAAAGCTGGATAAATACGAAGATTACCCCAGGACTTACGACCACATCAATGTGCTGGTTATCAAAGAAGACGGACAGGCGGTAAAAGCTCTGACTTATATCAAACGTCAGCAATCCGAGGAGTCCAGACCTTCACCCGAATATGTTGCGGTTATCCGCAAAGGTTACAGAGACTGGGACCTGGAATAGATAGAATTCCTGAATAAAACGGGAAGAGTGCCCGAATGCAAAAAGTTTTGAACATTGCCCACCGGGGATTTACCAGGGAATTTCCCGACAACACACTGGAATCATTTTATGCCGCCATCAAACTGAAAGCCGATGGCATCGAATGCGATGTGCACGAGACTGTCGACCACCACTTCATAATTTTTCATAACGACAATCTGCTTAATAAACCTATCAGTGAATTGACCCTTAAAGAGATTCGTAAGGTGAGGCTCTACAATTATTACCAGATACCCACACTGGAAGAGACTCTGGATTTATGTCATAAACACATCCGATTGATGCTGGAAATCAAGCAGGCACATTCCTTGGATCTCTTTTTGGAGATAGTCAATTCACGAATGTCATCCACCGAATTGTTCATCACATCTTTCCAGACAAAACTCATCAGAGACCTTGCAGATTTTGCACCGCAGATTCAGCGCGGTATCCTGATTGCATATCCAGTCGAAGAGCCCCTGAAATTGATAGAATCTACGAGGGCAAAAATCGTCTTGCCGAGGTTCTCTGCTCTAACCGGGGAGATGGTACACTCTCTGCACTCAGGCAATATTTCCACAATCGTTTGGGATTGCAACAGCATTTCAGAGTTCCATACCGCCTTGAAATACAATGTGGACGGCATTATCACCGATTCCCCTGACGTCCTTGCCCAGGAGCTCAATAAATAAAGAGGGACGGGGAATAAACCCGTCCCTCTTCGAAACATAGCAAGCGTTATTTACTTGATAGTCACATTTAACGAGTGCGCCGAGCAGGAAATACATGGGTCATACGCCCTGACCAGCATCTCCATCATCAATCTTATTTCATCTTCCGATTTATTCAGTATTGCAGGTATCAGGGCATCCAGGTCTTTCTGGATGTTATTATGGTTCTGGTTCGTAGGTATGACACAGTTCGCCTTTGTTAGAATACCATTCTCATCATAGGTATAATCATGGAACAGAATGCCGCGCGGTGCCTCGACTGCACCTACACCCCTGCCCGCTTTCGGCTGGACTTTAACAGATTCCGGTTTAAGTCCTTTATCCAGTATGCGGTCGATAATACTGATACTTTCATCAAGCGCATGATAAGTTTCCACCAGTTGGGCAACCGTAATCATATAGGGATTATGGTTGGGAGCGCTGATGCCTAACTCTTTGGCAATTTTTTTAGCTCCCGGCGAGAGCTGTTTAAAATTGAGGTTAAATCGAGCCAGTGCCCCTACCATATAAGCATCCCTTTTATTTTTGGTATATTTTGCAGTGGAATGCGGGACGCAAAACTCATTAGTAACACTGAGATAATCGGTGATGGGTACGGCCGGTGCATCCGAAGATGCAATTTGACCGCTGATAAAGGCATACTCTTTGTGGTCTTTCAATGCAATATACTCGCTTTCACGGACAAAATCAGGAATTTTAAATGTCTTGAAAAGCTCCGCCGTGACATTAATGTCGGCATGAGCATCCGCCAGTCTCTTTCTCAATGCTTTAAGCACATTCAAATCAGGTAGCTTGGCAAACCCGCCCACTACACAGGACAACGGATGTGTTTTTCTTTCCGCCAATGCTTCTGCCAGGTTATAAGCCAGTTTCTTGAGACGAAGTGCCATCACCACGACATCTTTATGAGTTGCCGCCAGCGGGATGACGCTATCGACGCCCAGAAAATCGGGGGCGGCAAGAAAAAGAATATGCAATATGTGACTTTCCAGTATTTCAGCATTGTAGAGCAGTTTGCGCAACATGAGCGTTTGCTCGGAAGGCTTTATACCGAAAGCGGCTTCGGTAGCTTGTATCGAAGCGGTAGTATGAGCAATCGAGCAAATGCCGCAGATTCGCGAGGCAATGTGATGAACATCATCATAATGTCGCCCGGCTAGCATAGCCTCGAAGAAACGCGGGGACTCGGGGACTTCCCATCTTAATTCTTCAATCTTACCGTCTTTGGCATTGAGTACCAAATTACCGTGCCCCTCGACACGGGTCACATAATGAACATTGACATTTACCTGCGTCATTTCATCACCTCCGAGTACGTGTTGTAAATCTTAAACTTCTCCACTACCTGCTCGACAGAAAGGCCGTATTTCTTCAG